>CAIXQT010000116.1 GCA_903921665.1 uncultured Opitutia bacterium | reverse complement strand
TGAGCTCTGCATCGTTCTCGAGTGCCTCGTCCGCACCCCCCCGAACAACGCTTCCTACGTCCAGATGGAACTCCGCTCCATCAAGACCGGCGCCAAGATCCCGGTCCGCTGCGGCATCGGAGTCAGCTTCGACGTCTTCGATAACAGCACCAAGTCCCTTGAAATGTCGTACGAAGCCGATGGCAGCTACGTCTTCGTCGACACCAATACCAACGAGGAATACTACATCTCGGCCGCCTCGCTCGCCGACTCCAAGGAGTTCCTGATCTCGGGCACCTCCTACATGGTCCTCTTCGTCGAAGACAAGCCGATCACCGTCGACCTCCCCCCTTCCGTCATCGTCGAAGTCCTGGAAGCCCCGCCCGCCGTCAAGGGCGACACCGCCGGCAATGTCCAGAAGACCGTGACCTGCGAGAATGGCCTCCAGGTCAACGTCCCGCTCTTCATCAAGCAGGGCGAGAAGATCAAGGTCAGCACCGAGAACAAGGAATACCTCGGTCGCGCCTAAGCCGCCCCTCCAAGCGACGCATCGAACCCCGGCACGCCGGGGTTCTTTTTTGAGCAGACGGTCCGCCCGGAAGGAGCGTAGACCCGCAGGGATTCGAACCCCGACAAAGTGAACCAAAATCACTTGTGCTACCGTTACACCACGGGTCTGCGCACCCCGACTGAACAGCGACTCACGGGTCGGAGTCAAGCGAGACCAAGGCGGGGTTGACGCTGGGGTTTCTTAGGCTCATTTCCCCTGTATGCCCGCCACCTCCTCCAAGAAGCCGAAGTACCGACGTATCGTGCTGAAGATCAGCGGCGAAGCCCTGCGTAACGACGCTACCGGAGCCTCCATCGACAGCGACGTCCTCGACCGCCTCGCCGAAGAGCTCCGCTCGATCCAGAAGGTCGGCACCCAGGTCGCGGTCGTCGTCGGCGGCGGCAATATCTTCCGCGGACTCGCCGGCGCGCGCGCCAATGGCACCGACCGCACCACGGGTGACAACATGGGCATGCTCGCCACGGTCATCAACGGCCTCGCCCTCATGGACCGCCTCGAGAAGGCCGGCCTCGAATGCCGCGTGATGACGGCCATCCCGATGGACCGCATCGCCGAACCCTTCATCCAGCGCCGCGCCACCCGCCACCTCGAACGCGGCCGCATCGTCATCTTCGTCGCCGGCACGGGTAACCCTTACTGCACGACCGACTACGCCGCCGCCCTCCGCGCCAACGAGATCGGCGCCGATGCGATCCTCAAGGCCACCAAGGTCGACGGCGTCTACGACAAGGACCCGATGAAGCATAAGGACGCGAAGCGCTACGACCGCGTCTCCCATGCCGAAGCCCTCCAGAAGCGCCTCGGCGTCATGGACGCCGAAGCGTTCTCGCTCTGCGAAGCCAACAAGCTCCCGATCATCGTGCTCTCGATGTCCGAGAAGGGCGCCGTGAAAAAGGCCGTCCTCGGACAGCGCATCGGCACGCTCGTCGCCTGATTTTCCAACAATAACCCGCACCCACCCCCCTATTCCTATGGACCTCAAGAAACTCATCGCCGAAGGCGCCAACGCCATGAAGAAGGCGGTCGACCATACCTCGCACGAATTCGCCACGCTGCACACCGGCAAGGCTTCGCCGCTCATGATCGAGAACATCCAGGTCCACGTCGAAGCCTACGGCATGACGCAGCGCCTCAAGGACATGGCCGCCATCACCACGCCTGACGCGCAGACCATCGTCGTGCAGCCGTTCGACAAGGGCGTCATGGATGACATCCGCAAGGCCATCATGGCCGCCAACATCGGCATCAACCCGGTCCCGCAGGGTAACTTCATGCGCTGCCCCGTCCCCTCCCTTTCCGGCGAACGCCGCCTCGAGCTCGCCAAGCGCGCCACGCAGATGGCCGAAGAAGGCAAGGTCCGCGTGCGCAACGCCCGCCGCGACGCCCTCGAAGTCCTCAAGAAGGGCAACAAGGAGAAGCTCGTCACCGACGACGAACTGAAGCGCTCCGAAAAGGAGATCCAGACCCACACCGACAATTTCACGGCCGAGATCGAGAAGAACCTCAAGGCCAAGGAAGCTGACCTGAAGGGTTAATCGTCAGCCCCGACCCGTTTCCATGAATATTCACGAATACCAAGCCAAGGAACTGTTCGCGCAGTTCGGCGTCGCCGTGCCCAAGGGCGTGGCGGTCACCTCCGCCGCCGAGTTCGAAGGCGCGCTCGCCAAGATCGACACCGCCGGTGGCATCATGGTGAAGTCCCAGATCCATGCCGGCGGCCGCGGTAAGGGCACGTTCACCGATGGCTTCAAGGGCGGCGTGAAGTTCTCGCCGACCAAGGAAAAGGCCCTCGAGAACGCCAAGGCGATGCTCGGCAACACCCTCGTGACCGCGCAGACGGGCGAAGCCGGCCGCAAGGTCCAGACGATCTACTTCACCGAAGCCGCCAACCTCGGCAAGCGCCCGGACGGCCGCGACGACGAGTACTACCTCGCCATCCTCCTCGACCGCGCGACGTCCTTCCCGGTCATCGTCGCCTCGACCGAAGGTGGCATGGAGATCGAACACGTCGCCCACCACACCCCGGAGAAGATCTTCAAGGTGCAGGTCGACCCGGCCGTCGGCCTCCAGGCCTTCCAGGCCCGCCAGATCGCCTTCTCGCTCGGTTTCTCCGGCGACCTCTTCAAGCAGTGCGTGACCCTCGTGACGAAGCTCTACCAGTTCTACTGGGAGAAGGATTGCGCGATGGTCGAAGTGAACCCGCTCCTCGTCACTAAGGAAGGCAAGCTCCTCGCCCTCGACGCCAAGGTGTCGTTCGACGACAACGCCCTCTTCCGCCACCCCGACGTGGTCGCCCTCCGCGACCTCAACGAGGAAGACGCCAAGGAGATCGAAGCCTCCAAGTTCGGCCTCTCCTACATCGCCCTCGACGGCAACATCGCCTGCCTCGTCAACGGCGCCGGCCTCGCGATGTCCACGATGGACATCATCCAGCACTT
>CAIXQT010000115.1 GCA_903921665.1 uncultured Opitutia bacterium | reverse complement strand
GTTCCTGCACGACATGCGCCGGACCGACAACCTGCCGGACCTCTTGAAATGCTGCGACGCGCACCTGCTGGGAGCGCGCGCCGGAGAGACTTATCCCGACGAACCGCACCGCGGCCTCATCGCCCGCCCCACGCGCGAGACCCAGCAAGGCTGCGCGCTTTGAGGTGAATCAGAGGCGCCCGGATGGGAGCCGCCCCTTGACTCCCGCCGAATGCCATTAAACTTAAGACCATGATCAACCTCACCGAAGCCGCTGCCCAGCAGATCAAGGTGCTGCAGAAAGCCCAGGCCAACCCGGAGTCCGTGCTCCGCGTCCTCGTGGAGACCGGCGGCTGTTCCGGCTTCGAGTACGGCATGGCGTTCGACGTGCGCAAGGACGACGACCTCGAGTTCGAAAGCCAGGGCATGAAGATCCTCATCGACCCGACCAGCCACGCCTACCTCGACGGCTCCACCGTGCACTTCGACGACGGCCTGCACGGCAAGGGCTTCGAAGTGCGCAACCCCAACGCCTCCAGCACCTGCGGCTGCGGCAAATCCTTCAGCTAAGACCATGAACACCGCCCTCCGCCTGTCCTTCGCCGCGCTCGCCTGCGCCCTCGTCGCCTGCTCGTCCGAGGCCGAGAAGAAAGCCGCCGCCCAGCCGGTCGCCACGCCCGCCCCTGCCGCCTCTCCCATGAAAGACTCCGCCGCCCAGCCCAAAGTCCCCCAGGTGCTCGTCACGCTCGACGACGGCAAAGGTGGCGTCGGCAAGCCCACGCTGGTCGACAAGGTCGTCAAGACCGACGCCGAATGGGCGGCCATGCTCACCCCTGAGCAGTATTTCGTGACGCGCGCCAAGGGCACGGAGCGCCCGTTCTGCGGCACCCTGCTCGACAACAAGAAGACCGGCACCTACCACTGCGTCTGCTGCGACCTGCCGCTCTTCTCCTCCAACGCCAAGTTCAACTCCGGTACCGGCTGGCCGAGTTTCTTCCAAGGCGTCTCCAAGGAGAATATCGCGACCATCACCGACAAGAGCCATGGCATGACCCGCACCGAGATCCTGTGCGTGCGCTGCGACTGCCACCTCGGCCACGTGTTCGAGGACGGCCCGGCTCCGACCGGCCTGCGCTACTGCCTCAACTCCGAGTCCCTCAAGTTCAAGGAACTCAAGGGCGCGCCGGAGAAGAAGTAACTTACTTCTTCTTCGCCTTCGACTTCGAGGCCGCCTTCTTCACCGGGGCGGCCTTCTTCTTGGCCACCACCTTGACCGGCTTCTTCTTCGCGACCGGCTTCGCAGCCTTCTTGGCGACTACCTTAGCCTTCTTGGCGACCGGCTTGGCCTTCTTGGCGACCGGCTTGGCCTTCGGCGCGACCTTCTTCGCCGCAGCGACCTTCACGGCCTTCTTCGCGGCGGGCTTGGCGGCCTTCTTCACCGGCGCAGCCTTCGCCTTCGGGGCGACGACCTTGGCGGCATGGACCTTCGCCAGGCGCTTGGCCACGGCGGGTTCGACGTAAGGAGCGGGTGCCTTCGGGCGCTGATCGACCGGGCCTTTCACGGCGGCCCAGAGCTTGTCGCGGAATTCCTGGATGCCTTCCTGCGAATAACAAGAGATCGGGATGACCATGTCCTTCACGCGCTCTTGGAACTTCTTCAGCTTCGCGGCGGCGGCCGGGAGATCCATCTTGTTGGCGACGATGATGCGCGGCTTGGCGGCGAGGATCGGCGAGTAAAGGCGGAGTTCACGTTCGAGGATGCGATGGTCGTCCCACGGCTCGCGGTTCTCGCTGCCGGCCATGTCGATGATGAAGACCAGGAGCGAGCAGCGCTCGACGTGGCGGAGGAACTGGTGGCCGAGGCCGCGGTTCTCGTGCGCGCCTTCGATGAGGCCCGGGATGTCGGCCATCACGATGCGGTCGAAGCGGTCGGTGTAGTCGATCACGCCCACGTTGACGTGGAGGGTCGTGAACGGATACGGCGCCATCTTCGG
>CAIXQT010000114.1 GCA_903921665.1 uncultured Opitutia bacterium | reverse complement strand
GTAGCGGGCGGGGATGCCGATCGAGCGGCAGAGCGCCAGCAACAGATGGGCGTAGTCCTGGCAGACGCCTTGGGGCTTCGCGAAGAATTCCTCGGTATTGGTCCCGATGTGGGTGGCCCCGGGCACGTATTTGCAGGTGGCATGGATGTAGTCCATCAGTCCGATGATCACCGAGAAGAGGTCGCCGCGATCCTTCTCGACGTCCACGGCCGCGCGCCAGATCTCGGGCGTGATGCGCACCGGGCCGTCGGAAAGCAGGTAAGGCTGGAAGCTTTCGACGACTTCCTCGGAGCGGACCGCCGCGAGGGTGACATCGGTCGGGACGGCGGAGACGGGCGTGGCGAGGGTCTCGACGATGCTGGAGACGTCGATGACCAGTTCCCGGTGGGTCTCTTCTATCTCGAAGAGGTGGACGGTGTTTCGATAAAGGTCCGGGTAACGGCGCATCCGCACCGCCGGCAGCACACGGACGAGGTGAAGGCCGAGTTTCTGTCGGAGATTGGTGACGGGGGTGACGCGCAGCTCGTTGGTGTTGTTGCGGACCGGGAGGGCGTAGCGGTATTCGGTCCGGTGGAGGATGCGGAGCTTCATGGGCGCGGGGCGTCCTTATTGCTGCTGCTGTTGCTGCTGCTCGCGTTGCCAGTCGGAAAGGGATTCCGGGCGGGTGCCGCGGGGGAAGTGACGATCGACTTCGCCGGGCAGGAGCACGTAGTTCTCGAAGACGGCCTGACCGGCGGCGTTGAGCTGGACCTGCATCTCGTCGATGTAAGCATGCAGGCCGCGGGCCATCACTTCAGGCGGACCGGCGAAGCTAAGGCGGGCCAGCAGGGCGCCCGTGATCTTCTCGCAGCTGTTGGAATAGCGGCCGGTGGGCGTGCCGGAGATGTCATGCAGGACCTCGTCGGCCCGGCGGATGCAATGGCGGACCGAACGCGGAAACTCGTTCGAGAAAAGCAGCAGGTCGATCACGCCCTCGACGCTGATCTCGCCGCCATGGACCCGTCGGTAACCGGCGTGGGCGCTGCAGGCGCGTAGGACCGCGCCCCACTGGAGGGATTCCAGGGCCGAATCCCCGTCAGCCGTCTGCGCCTGCGAGCGGATATCCAGGAAGCGGCTCGTCATGTCGGCGCGCTCGAGCAGGCGTCCGAGCTGCAGGAAGTTCCAGCCTTCGTCGCGGGTCAGGGTGGCGTCGGTGATGCCGTCGAAGAGCATCGAGGAGGCGATGATCTTCTCGTAATAAGCCTGCGGGAAACGCTCCAGCAACTGGAGTCCTTCGGGCGAGGTCACGAACAGGTTCAGCGCGTTGATCTCCGACCACATCTCGTCGGAGATCTTGTCGCGCACCGAGCGGGCGTTCTCGCGGGCGAGCCGGATGCAAGAGAGGATCGAATCGGGATTGCGCAGATCAAGGGTGAGGAAGCGGGCGACGTCGCCTTGCTTGGGCTCCGGGTAGAGCGTGCGGAAGGCCGCTTCCATCGCGGTGGCGGCGAGGACGGGCGTCCAGTATTCCTGCGCCGTGCCGCGACCGAGCGACTCATCGTCGAGGAGCATCTCCTCGGAGACGCGCACGAGTCGGGCGAGGTTCTCCGCCCGTTCCATCTGACGGGCCATCCAGTACTGGTGGTCGGCTACTCGGGAAAGCATCATGGCCGTGAGGTCAGGCCGCGAGGACCCAGGTGTCTTTGCTGCCGCCGCCCTGCGACGAGTTTACGACGAGGGAGCCACGGGTGAGGGCGACGCGGGTGAGGCCGCCAGGGAGCACCTTGACGGTGTCGCCCCAGAGGACGAAGGGACGTAGGTCCACGTGACGCCCTTCGAGGCCGCCATCGACGAGGGTGGGGTGCTGGGAGAAGTTCACCACCGGCTGGGCGATGTAGTTGCGCGGGTGGGCGGTCACCTTCTGGCGGAATTCCTCGATCTGGGCGGCCGTCGCGGTCGGGCCGATGAGCATGCCGTAGCCGCCGCTTTCGTTGGCCGCCTTGACGACCAGCTTCGGGAGGTTCTCGAGGATGTATTTCTTATCGGAGTCACGCCAGGCGAGGTAGGTGGGCACCTGATCGAGGATCGGCTCCTGGCAGAGATAGTAACGGATCATGTCCGGGACGTAGGCGTACGTGACCTTGTCGTCGGCCACGCCCGTCCCGATGGCGTTGGCCAGCGCCACGTTGCCACGGCGGACGGCGTCGACGAGCCCCGGGACGCCGAGGCAGGAATCCTTGCGGAAGACCTGAGGGTCGAGGAAGTCGTCGTCGATGCGGCGATAGATGACATCGACCTGCCGGAGGCCGCGCGTGGTGCGCATGTAGACGAAGCCGTCGAGGGCGATCAGGTCGCGACCTTCGACGATCTCGATGCTCATCTGGCGGGCCAGGAAGGAGTGTTCGAAGTAGGCGCTGTTATGCACCCCCGGCGTCAGCAGGACCACGTTGGGATTCGGGTTCTCGCGCGGGGCCACATGGCGCAGCGTCGCGAGCAGGTCGGCGGGATAGGTGTCGACCGGGCGCACGCCGCTGGCACCGAAGAGCTGCGGGAAGACGCGCTTCATCGCCGCGCGGTTCTCGAGCACGTAGGAGACCCCGGAAGGGCAACGGCCGTTGTCTTCGAGGACGAGGTAGCGGCCGTCGCGGTCGCGGATGAGGTCGGTGCCGCAGACGTGGATGTACGCGTCCTTCGGGACGGACACGCCGACGAATTCCGGCCGGTAATGCGAAGCGCCGAAGACGACCTCAGGCGGGATCACGCCGTCCTTGATGATGCGCTGCTCGTGGTAGACGTCGTAGAGGAAGAGGTTCAACGCCGTGATCCGTTGGACGAGACCCGCCTCGATATGTTCCCATTCATTCGCCGGGACGACACGCGGAAAGGGGTCGAACGGGAAGACGCGCTCCGTGCCTTTCTCGTCGCCGTAGACCGTGAAGGTGATCCCCTGTTTCAGGAAGAGCAGTTCGAGGCTGCGGAGTTTCTGGCTGAGTTCTTCGTTCCCAAGGCTGGTGAGCTTGTCGGCGACGTTGCGGTAGTAGGGACGAATCTTGCCCGAGGTGTCGACGAGTTCGTCGAAGAGGTTCGCCCCCTTGTAGTCGGAAAGAATCATGCTCATAAGTAAGCAAGACCCCTGCCATCAGCGTGCGCGGGCGGAGATGGTCAAAAACCTCGGTGAGGGAGGCTTATCTTAGGCACTAGGTGCCAAAAACAGGCAGGTCAGAGCCCCTCGCGGGTGGGACGGACCTTCGACGGGGTCACGGCGCCCTTGGAACGGAAGAACTCACTGAGCACCTCGGAGCGGGCCTCGGCCAGTTTGTTCTTCTTCACGTCTTCCGGCGTCAGCAGTTTCTGCCGTTCGGTCATGATGCGTCGGAGTTGCATGAGGGCGGACTGCTGGAGCTGGCGGACGCGTTCGCGCGTCAGCTTGAAACGTTCGCCGACCTCTTCGAGCGTCAGCGGGCTTTCGCCGTTGAGGCCGAAGCGATGAGTCAGGATCTCCGCCTCGCGCGGTTCCAAGGCGGAGAGCATCTCCGCGATCTCCGCGTTGTCGGATTTGCCGCGGAGGGTCTCGAAAGGCGTGCGTTCGGACTCGTCCTTCACCAGGTCGCCTAACGTCGCATCGCCTTCGACGCCGACCGGCTGGTCGAGCGAGGCCGCCCGGTTGGCGATCGACTGCATGTGCACGACCTTGGCCAACGGAATCTCCATCGCCATGGCGATCTCGTCGTTATGCGGTTCGCGTCCGATCTCGGCGGTCAATCGGGCCGTGATGCGGCGCATCTGTGCGATGCGGTCGACCATATGCACCGGTAGTCGGATCGTCTTCCCGTTCGAGGCCAAGGCGCGCTTGATGGCCTGCTTGATCCACCAGGAGGCGTAGGTGCTGAGCTTGCCGCCCTTGTCGGGGTCGAAGCGTTCGACGGCTTTGATCAGGCCGAAGTTGCCTTCGCTGATGAGGTCCATGAGCGAGAGGCCGAAATTATCGTAGTCTTTGGCGATGCGCACGACCAGGCGGAGGTTCGACTGGATCATCTTCTGGCGTGCGGCTTCGTCGCCCTTGAGCACGCGGCGGGCGAGGGCGGTCTCCTCTTCGAGCGTCAGCAGCGGCGTCTTGCCGATCTGGTCGAGGTAATAGCGGATCGGCGAACGCTCCTCCGTCGACAGCTCTTCCCACGGCAGGCCAGGCTCGGTGGGATCCAGGTCAGGGGTAGGGGTAGGCTTTGCGGCGGCAGGCTTGGCAGCGATGCGGTCGACCACCTTGGCCGGAAGCGGCAGCTTCTTGGGCTCCTTCGACGGCTTACCCGCAGGCGTCGCCTTCTTCTTGGCGCTCTTCTGGGGCTTCGACTTAGGCACGGGCGTGCGTCTTAGGAGCGTAGTCCGGAGGCAAGCCCAAGGGCGCGGAGGACGCTCTTGGACTTATTGATGGTTTCTTCGTACTCGGAAGTCGGCACGGAATCGGCGACCACGCCAGCCCCGGCCTGGATGCTGGCGACGCCGTCGCGGAGCGAGGCGGTGCGGATGACGATGCACGAGTCGTGGCCGCCATCGAAGCCGAAGTAGCCGACGGCGCCGCCGTAGACGCCGCGGCGTTCACCTTCGAGTTCGGAGATCACCTGCATGGCGCGCACCTTGGGCGCACCGGAAAGGGTGCCGGCCGGGAACGTCGCGCGGAAGAGGTCGAAAGCGTCCTTTTCGGGAGAGAGCTGGCCTTCGACCTGCGAGACGATGTGCATCACGTGCGAGTAGCGCTCGACGATGGCGTAGTCGGGCACCTTGACGGAGCCGGGGACGCAGACGCGCCCGAGGTCGTTGCGGGCGAGATCGACGAGCATCAGGTGCTCGGAGCGTTCCTTCGGGTCGGCGAGCAGTTCGGCTTCCAGCTGGCGGTCGCCCGCTTCGTCGGCGCCACGGGGGCGGGTGCCGGCGATGGGACGGATTTCGCAAAGGCGGCCGGTGAGGCGGACGTTCACTTCCGGCGAAGCGCCCACGACGTCGAAGCCGCGGCCGGTCTCCATGACGAACATGTAGGGCGAAGGGTTCACGTGGCGGAGCACGCGGTAGAGGTCGAGCGGGTCGCCCTTGTAGGCGACGTCGGTACGGCGCGAGAGCACGACTTGCACGCAATCTCCGGCCCGGATGTATTCCTGCGTCTTGCGGATGGCGGCTTCGAAGTCTGCTTGGTTGACGTTGGCCTTGCCGCTCGCGAACTCGGCGACGGCAGGAAGTTCGGCGGCCACGGCGGCGCGTGGTCCGGTGATGACGGCGCGGAGGGACTCGAGTTCCTTCTTCGCGGCATCCCAGGCGGCGTCCGCGTCGGCCGGAGACTTCACGCGGGCGTTGACGATGAGGCGCAGGGTCTGGCGGGCGTTGTCGAAGGCGACGACGCGGTCGACCAGCATGAAGTGGAGCAGGGGGGTGCCGGCCGGATCCTTGGCGGGCTTCGGGACCGTGGGCTCGATGCGATGGACGTATTCGTAGCCGACCATGCCGACCATACCGCCGACGAACGGAGGAAGGCCAGGGACCTTGGCGACGCGGAGGCCGGAGAGTTCCTTCTTCACCAGGGTCAGCGGATCGGCCGGCGTCGGGATCGTCTCCTTGGAGCCATCGCGTCGGGTGATCTCGGTGCGGTCTTCCCAGGCGGTGAGGGTCATCGCCGGGGAGGCGCCGCAGAAGCTATAGCGGCCGAGTTTATCGCCGCCCGTGACGGACTCGAAAAGGAAGGGTGAGCCCAGGGCGCGGAGGCGGGCGTAGACCGACACCGGCGTCTCTAGGTCAGCCATCATATCGAGGCAGACCGGAATCAGGTCGGACTTCTGGGCCAACTGGCGGAAGGTAGCTTGGTCAGGGACAAGGCTCACGACGCCATTTAGAAGGCATCGGCCCCCGGTTGGAAACTATTTAAACCACCTTCGGGCCTAATGCGGCCCAATGCCGGGGCTTATGCCTTGCCCGAAGTCCAGCGTCCCCAGAGTGAAAGCGGGAGGAGGCGACCGGTATCTTCCTGCTTCAGGGCCAACTCGCCGATGTCGACCTTGCCGCCGAGGCCGCGGGTGTTCTCCTCGAGCAGGTTGTGGCAAAGGATGGAGGACGCGTCGATCGTGTAGACCGTGAGCAAGATGAACTGGGCCTCGGGCGACAGCAGTTCACGGCAGGCTCGGAGCAAAGGCGCGAGGTCGCGCTCGACCTTCCAGAACTCGCCCGTGGGCCCGCGGCCGAAGGCGGGCGGGTCGAGCATGATGGCTTCGTATTTGTTGCCGCGTTTCACCTCGCGCTTCACGAACGTCATCGCGTCCTCGATGATCCAGCGGATCGGCTCCTGGGCCATGCCCGAGAGCTCCTGGTTGCGGCGGCCCCAGGCCACGGCGGGCTTGGAGGCGTCGACATGGGTCACGTGCCAGCCGGCTTGGGCCGCGACGAGCGAGGCGGCGCCGGTGTAGCCGAAGAGATTGAGCAGCCGGGGGCGGGGTTCGAGCTTCTGCGGGCGCGAAGCGACCCATTTCCAGTGCGGCGACTGTTCGGCGAAGACGCCGAACTGCTTGGAATTATCCATGAACCGGAGCTGGAAGCGGAGCTTGCCGAGCTTGGTCTCCCATTCTTTGGGGCAGTTGCCCTTGAGCTTCCAGCGGCCTTCGCGGCCGCCTTCTTCGTGTTCGGCGACGGCCCGGGCCCATTCGGCGGCGGGCAGGGATTTGCTCCACCAGGCCTTGGGCTCGCTGCGGATCATGCGCACGCCGCCGATCTCCTCGAGTTTGAACCCGTCGCCGGAGTCGAGGAGGCGATGTCCCTCCCAGTCGCTGACTAGTACGCTTATTTCCACGCAGGCATCGTGGTGAACCCTCGGCCGGGAGGGAAGCCCGCTTTTGCTCGCCAAAACTTTTTCCGCCCTTCCTCTTGGCGTTGATGACGAGAGAGCTGGCCAGCGCACGCTGGGAGACGAAGGTCTCCGGACTCGTCATGCTCACCAGGGACTGGGACGGTCCCGGGCTGCCGCCGCTCTCCTTGAATCCGCCCGCACGGCTGACCCTGCTGGAGCCCGCCGATGCCCGTGCCTGGGCTTTGCGCTCGGGTCATTGGCTGGAAGCCGGCCGCGTGCATTTCTTTTTCTGGAAGGCTCTTTGCCCGGAGGTCGCCGACGGCACGGTGAGCGTCGCCGGTCCGTTCAACGATTGGGGCAAGGCCGTCGACATGGAGCGTTGGGTCCTCCGTCCCGTCTGCGTCGCGGGCGCTGAAGGCTTCGAACTGAGCGTCGCCGTCGATGACGTCCTTGGTTCGGCCGAGGAGGTCGAGTTCAAGTTCCTGCGTGACGGCGGCCGCTGGGTCGAGCCGCCGCATGATGCGGATAACATCCTGCGTTCCGCCGCCAATCATCGTAACCTGGCTGTCTCCCGGCTCCGCACCGACAAGCACGTCTTTCGTTTCCATGCGGCGGACGCCGACCCGGCCGCCGCGCCGCTGCGGATGATCTTCGAGACGCCTGAACTCCTCGAGCTCGGCGACATCCTGGCTTCCGATCCGCTCGACGTCTTGGAGCCGCCGGGCAACTTCGGCGCGCTCGTCGTCTCCGACTCGACGCAGTTCCGAGTCTTTGCTCCGCGGGCGCGTACGGTCGAAGTCAGCTGGCGCAATACAGTCGGCGGCGCGCATCACCTGCTCGCCCTCAAGCCCGAGGGGCAGGGTGCTTGGTCGGCGACGCAGCCCGAAAACCTGGCCGGTTGCCATTATTGGATTTCCGTCACCTCCAGCGAAGCGGGTACGCAGGAGCGCTTCGGTGAGACGCAAATCGTCGACCCTTGGGCGCGCGCGGTCGTCGGCCCGCGGCAGGCCGCCGGCATCGTCGTCGGCCCGGAATCCCTGGCTCCGTTCGCGGACGGCTTCATGCCGCCGCCCGTCGAGGACCTCGTCATCCTGGAAGGCCATCTGCGCG
>CAIXQT010000113.1 GCA_903921665.1 uncultured Opitutia bacterium | reverse complement strand
CAAGCCGGCCGTCCCGCTCGCCAGCAACTACCGCCTGGTCGACATCCCGATCAGCAACTGCCTTAACTCGGGCTTCAACCAGATCTTCGTCCTGACGCAGTTCAATACGGCTTCGTTGCACAAGCACATCCAGCAGACGTACAAGTTCGACGGCTTCGGCCGCGGCTTCGTCGATATCCTGGCCGCCGAACAGACCGGCGACAAGGAGTCCTGGTATCAGGGCACGGCCGATGCGGTCCGTCAGAATCTGCACCATTACAACCTGAAGGACGAGGACCTCGTGCTCATCCTTTCCGGCGACCAGCTCTACCGCCTCGATTTCGACGAGCTGGCGCGCCAGCACATGGAGAACGCCGCCGATGTCACGATCGCGGCCAAGGCCATGCCGTCCGACCAAGTCAGCGCCCTGGGCGTCATGCGCGTCAACGCCGACCTCCGGATCGTCGAGTTCGTCGAGAAGCCGAAGGATCCGGCCGTCATCTCCTCGCTCGTGCTCGGCGGTAACGCGCGTGCCCGTCTCTCGGATAAGTCCGCCACGCCCTACTGCCTGGCTTCGATGGGCATCTATCTCTTCTCCGGTAAGGTCATGCGCGAAGCCCTTGCCGACCATACCCAGACCGACTTCGGCAAGGAAGTCATCCCCGGTCTCCTCGCCTCCAAGCGCATGATGGCCTATGTCTTCGATGGTTACTGGGAAGACATCGGCACCGTGGGCTCCTTCTGGGAGTGCAACCTGACCCTGACCGATCCTGTGCCTCCGTTCGATTTCTTCGACGGCCAGAATCCCGTCTACACCCACGCCCGTTATCTGCCCCCGGCCAAGCTCAACGGCGCCCGCTCGCAACGCGTCCTGATGGCGGACGGCGCGATCGTCGACGACTCCGAGCTTAACCGCTGCGTCATCGGCGTGCGCTCCGTCATCCGCGGCGGTTCTCGCCTCGAGAACGTCGTCATGATGGGCGCCGATTCGTTCGAGCGTCCGGACGACCTCGCCCGGAATCACTCCCTTGGCCGTCCCGATGTCGGCGTCGGCCCCAACTGTCTCATTCGTAACGCCATCATCGACAAGAACGCCCGCATCGGCGCTGGTTGTCGACTGGCCCCCACCGGCTTGCCGGAGAAGTGGGAGACGGACGCGCTGTTCGTCCGTGACGGCGTCATCGTCGTCAAGAAGGGTGCGATCGTGCCGCCTGGCACCATCGTCGGGGAATGAATGCCTACGCCCGTACCTATTGGTTCACTTGGGCGTTCCTCGTCGTCGCCGCCGCCCTGACGGGCGTGGCGTCCTTGAAGGACGCCTTCTTCGGCGGGCTCTTCGCCGCCTTGCTGTCGGCGTTGCTGACCAAGGTCTACGAACGCAGTGGTCCGCGCTACGCACCGCTTATCGGGGCGACGGCCGGGACGCTCTGGGTGGTGCTGATGTTTTTCCGGATCCGCTGGCTCGGTTATGCCGAGGCTTTCGAGATGGCCCAATGGACGCTCGGCGCCGACATCTCGGTGCACGCGGCCGGCTTCGCGGGCGCCGCGCTGATGACGGCGTTGTTGTCCCGGCATGACTTCGCCAAGGCCTTGGGCGGCGGCCTGCTCCTCGCGGCCGCGATGACCGTCGTACCTTATGGCGTGATCGCCTGGATCGACGGTCGGGTCGCTGGCCCGGTCGAGCTCGTGTTGCTGGTATCGCCCGAAGTCGCGCCCGACGAAGGACCGATCCGCCGGGCCGGTGCGGTGCAAGCCGTCTTGTCGCCCGCCGAAGTCGCTTTTCTCAAGGAGCGGATGCTGGTCGTGGATGGTCCCGGGGGGAGCGAGGCGTTGGATGATCAGGGCCGGCGATATTGGCCGTTGTGGCGTCGAAGGCTCGTCTATCCGGGGAATCCCGGCGGGCCGGTTCGTACGTTGCTCCTGATTCTTCCTCCCGACTTGTCTACGGGGGAGACCTGGAACGTCCCTGTGCATCAGGATCCGAAAGGTCTGGCCATGGCGACGCTTGGTCCGAAGAAGTCGGTGAAGTTTTCCGGCGGTCCGGTCAGTCAAGCCGTCCGTCTGGACGTGACCTTGGCCGTCGGCAAGAAGTCGGACGAGTTGATTTACCGGAATCTCCACGTCGAAGCATTCCGCCAGTCGCCGGTCGGCGATCTTTATGCCAACGTGCGGACGCAGGGGCTGTCGGCGGCTTTCCCGTTGGTCTTGGCCGACCCGAAGTCGCCGGCGATGGCCGATGACAAGGCGAAGCCCCGCCGGCCGAACTTCGGCTCCGTCCCGGCGGCGAAGTAGGCGGCCTTAGGTCGTCGCGCTAAGGAAGTCGCGGTGCAGTCCTGCGTAGGCTCCTTGCAACGCGAGCAGCTGTTCGTGCGTGCCTCGTTCGACGATGCGGCCTTCGGCGAGGACGAGCACGCAGTCGGCGCGGCGGATCGTGCTGAGGCGGTGGGCGACCACGAAGCTGGTGCGTCCCTGCATCAGGCGGGCGAGGGCGACCTGGAGCCTGGCTTCCGTGAGCGTGTCGACCGCGCTGGTGGCCTCATCAAGCACCAGGATGCGCGGATTGGCCAGCAAGGCCCGCGCGAAGGCGACGAGCTGCTGCTGACCCATCGAGAGGCCGCGACCCTTCTCGGAGCAGGGCGTATGGATGCCGGCCGGGAGGTCTTCGATCAGGTCCAGGCAATCGAGGTCGCGGAAGGCTTGGCGGATCTCCTCGTCGGT
>CAIXQT010000112.1 GCA_903921665.1 uncultured Opitutia bacterium | reverse complement strand
CTCGAGGATCTGATCGCGGGGTGATGCCGACATGGACGTCAGCGGAGGATAAAGGGGGGAGGGAGGGGAGGGGAAGGTTTAGATGCTGAGGGGTAGGGGTGGGGGTAGGGGTAGGGACAGCACCACGTGCTGTCCTAGGTGCAAAAGTGCAAATCGGCCTGCGGCCTGTGCAAAGGTGCAAAAGTGAGAGGCCGTCATTTCAGGTGGCGGGTGGCAGCTCCGGGTGGCAGGTGGCGGGAAGGCGCTGAACTCAAAGGGGGACCGGAGACCGGATGATTGGCAGGGGGATCCATTTTCGGGTCTCTGGTCTCGGCTGCAGGTTCAGGTACGGGTTCGGGTACGGGTCCAGGCGATTGCGGCGGGGCGGCCGGTGGCTGCTCCGCCATCTATCCTCTGTCATCGATTCAGCCATCCATGCAGCCCCTGCCTTCACCTTTGCACTTTTGCACCTCCGCACTTTTGCACATCGTTATCCCCATGGCCTTACCCCCTCTGCCCGCCGATCTTCGTGCCCGTCGTGATTTCCTCCGTCAGGTGGCCTTGGGCGCCGCGCTGTTCGCCATGCCGGGGGCTTTTGCGGAGGCCCTTACCCGCACGCCCAAGCAGACCGAGGGGCCGTTCTATCCCGACAAGCTGCCGCTCGATACCGATAACGACCTGATCATCCTGAACAACGGCGTCACCCCGGCCGTCGGCGAGATCGCCTGGCTGTCCGGCCGTATCCTTGATGAGCACGGCGAGCCGGTGCGCAACGCGTTGGTCGAGATCTGGCAGGCCGACAACAACGGCGCCTATATCCACTCCAAGTCAGGCAACGCCGCCAAGCGCGACGGTAACTTCCAGGGCTTCGGGCGTTTCCTCACCGGCTCCAACGGCGAGTATGTCTTCCGCACCATCAAGCCCGTCCCTTACAAGCCGCGCACCCCGCACATCCACCTCGCCGTGCGCATCAAGGGCAAGAAGGAGCTCATCACCCAATGCTACATCAAGGGTCACGAGCAGAATGCCAAGGATGGCATCTACATGGGCATCAAGGATGCCGCGCAGCGCGAAAGCGTCACGCTGGCGTTCGATCCGCTCAAGGGTTCTAAGGCCGGCGAACTCTCCGCGCGATGGGATGTGGTGCTCGGGTTTACGCCGGAAGGGTAAAGCATCGTTTCGGGTGGCAGGTGGCGGGGGATTTGCCTTAGGGTAGGGACGTGATTGCCATCACGTCCGTTCGAGGCGGAGAATTTGCATGTCGAACGAGCTGGGCTAAGAACCGACGAACACGCGTCATCGGTTTCAAACGGATGCGATGGCAATCGCATCCCTACCTTGGGCCCGCCACCCGCCACCTGGGGCTGCCACCTGCAAGTGACAGCATTTCACTCGCCCTCAAAAAAGCCCCCGATTTCTCGGGGGCTTTGGGAGGACAGCACGTGGTGCTGTCCCTACCTCGAAGCAACCTTACTTCGCGCGGGCCTTGACGAAGTCGATGTTGGCCTTCACCTGCGGGACGCTGTCCTTCCAGTCGTTCTCGTGCTCGATGGAGATATGGCCGTCGAACTTCTGGCGGATGAGCTCCTTGATGCAGCCGTCGATGTCGCAGACGCCCTTACCGGCGACGACGACCTCGGACTTGCCGAAGGTGGCCTTGTCCTTGAGGTGCACGCTGATGATGCGGCCGTCCAGGATGCGGAGGCATTCGACGGACTTCAGGTTGGAGGTGGCCCAGTGGCCGAGGTCGGCGCAGGCGCCGACGCGGCGGTCACGGCTTTCGACGACGCCGAGGATGTAGAGGGGGTTCCAGACCTTGTACTTCGGCTTATCCATCGAGCCGCCGTGCTCATGGAAGGCGACCTTCATGTCGAACTCGATGGCGGCGGATTCCCAGTGGGCGATCTGTTCGGTGGATTCGGTGCAGACCGCGTAGAGTCCGAGCTTCTTGGCGAACTTCATGATCGCATAGACCTCTTCCTTGTTCTTCGCGCCGACGACACCGTAGTTGACGGCACGCACGCCTTGGCGGTCGAGTTCGGCCTTCATCTCAGCGAAGGCGGCGTCGGACATGGTATGGTTGGTCTTGTCCTTGGAGCCCGGCTTGAGGGTGTGTCCGGGGAAGATCTCGATGAGGTTACCGCCGGCTTCCTTGGTCTTGGCGATGGCTTCGAAGAAGGAGAACTCCTTGAAGGTGTAGGCTTGGGCTCCCACGAACCAGCCGTTCTGGCGGTAGGATTCGGGAATCGGGTCGGCGCTGACGCAGGCGGCGGCGGCGAGGGCGAGGAGGGTGAGGAGACGCATGGGTGTTGGGGTGTAAGGACAGAGAAAGGCACCTAGGGTTCCCTAGGTCAAGAACCCCTCGGCCGATGGGTGGCGGAAAACCGCTGTTTTAGGTGCTATCGGACATGAAATGGTACGAACGATGGGCCGGGTTGTGGTCATGGTGGCGGTTCCGCCCTGAGCCCATCGGTCTCGGCGCCTGGGGGGAGCGGCATGCCCAGCTCCATTATCGGCGGCAGGGCGGCCGGTGCTTGGCGACCAATTGGCGGCATGGCCGCGACGAGCTCGATCTGGTGATCCTCGAGGGCGAGGTGCTCGTCTTCGTCGAGGTCAAGACACGGACGGCGGAAATCGGCGGGGAAGGGTATCAGGCGGTGAATCGACGGAAAAAGAGGGCTTTGCGCCGCGCGGCGGCCGGCTGGCTTCGGCAAATCGGGGGCAAGTGTCATACGCGCTTCGACGTCGTGGAAGTTCTGGTTTGCAAGAAAGGCACCGTCCGCCTCCTTCAACACCGTGGCGAAGTCCTCTTCGGGCGTCGCCGCTTCTAGACTCCGATGTCCGACACCGACCGTCATCCGTTCCTCTCCGGCCTGAGCAAGCACCGTGGCGCCCAGCCCACCTGCGTGGTCATCTTCGGCGCCTCCGGCGACCTGGCTGCCCGCAAGCTGCTCCCCGCCCTTTATAACCTGGCGGTCGACAGCCTGCTCCCCGCCGACTTCCACCTGATCGGCTTCGGCCGCAAGCCCATCCCCGACGCCGAATTCCGCACCCAGGCCGCGGCCGACCTGAAGAAGTTTTCCCGGCGCGAGTTCCGTCCTGACATCTGGAAGCGCATCGAGGACAACACCACCTACCAAGCCGGCGGCTATGACGACCCTGCCGCCTTCGCCGCGCTGAAGGAACAGATCGCCGCCGCCGAGAAGCGCGCCGGCCGCCCCCTGCAGCTCGTCTTCTACGTCTCGACCCCGCCGACGGTCTTCGAAGCCATCCTCGAGAACCTCGGCCAGTCCGGCCTCGCCGCCCGCGGCGTCGGCACCGACCTCGAGAGCAAGGTCATCATCGAGAAGCCGTTCGGCAAGGACCTCGCTTCGGCCGTCCACCTCAATGCCGTCGCCGCCCGCAACTTCCGCGAGTCGCAGATCTTCCGCATCGACCACTACCTCGGCAAGGAGACCGTCCAGGATCTCCTCGTCCTGCGTTTCGCCAACCCGATCCTCGAGCCCCTCTGGAATCGTCGCCACGTCGACCACGTCCAGATCACCGTCGCCGAAGAACTCGGCGTCGGCACCCGCGGCGGTTACTACGATGGCAGCGGCGCCACGCGCGACATGCTGCAGAACCACACCATGCAGCTCCTCGCGCTCGTCGCGATGGAACAGCCCCGCTCGCTTTCCGCCGAACACATCCGCGATGAGAAGGTGAAGCTCCTCGAGTCCATCCAGCCCTTGCGCCTCGGCGCCAACGCCGACGCCGTCCGCGCGCAATACGACCTCGGTCTCTCCGCCGGGGAGAAAGTGCCGGGCTACCTCGCCGAGAAGGACATCCCCAAGGATTCCGCGACCGAGACCTTCTGCGCGCTGCGCTTCTCGATCGAGAACAGCCGCTGGTCCGGCGTGCCTTTCTACATGCGTTCCGGCAAGCGCCTCGCCCGCCGTGTCTCCGAGATCGCCATCCAGTTCAAGCAACCGGAGTCCGGCCTCTTCGCCGGCGACGCCCGCTACGACCTCGCGCCGAACCGCCTCGTCATCCAGATCCAGCCTGACGAAGGCACGACGCTGGTCCTCAATTCCAAGGTGCCCGGCCTCGAGCCGCGCACGCAGCCGGTCCGCCTGAGCTTCCGCTACGCGACCACCTACGGCTCCAACACGCCCGAGGCCTACGAGCGCCTGATCCTCGACGGCATCGTCGGCGACCGCACGCTCTTCATCCGCGGCGACGAGACCGAAGCCTCCTGGCGTCTGTTCACGCCGCTCCTCCAGAGCTGGCAGCAGCAAGGCCGCGAAGGCATGGAAACCTACGCCGCCGGTTCCTGGGGTCCCGCCGGTGGCGACGCCCTCCTGGCCGCCCACGGTCACGCTTGGCGCAACGCCGGCCGCTGATCATGGCCCATCCGCTGATCGACGCGCTCCCGGGTTTCCCGGTCAAGATCTCCGCCGTCCTCCCGTCGCTCGACAAGGCGTGGGCCGACGAGGGCGAAGAGGCCGCGCGCGCTTCGCAGATGAACCTCGTGCTGATGTTCGGCGCGAACGTCACGCCGGAGGATGCCCAGGCCCGTTTCGACGAGGCCATCCGTTTCGCCCAGCGCTACCCGTGCCGCCTCGTGATCCTGGCCGCACGTCCGGTCGCCGAGGCCGCCGCCGCGCTCGAGGCCAAGGTCAACGTCCTCTGCTTCTTCGATCCGTCCCGCCGCGGCAAGCGCTGCTGCGAGGCGCTCATGCTCGCGCACGGCGCGCCTACCGCTGAACTGGAATCGCTCGTCTCCACCTGGCTCGAAGGCGATCTGCCGGTCAACGTCTGGGCCCACGGCGTCACTGTCGACGAATTCAAGCCGTGGCTTGGGTGGACGTCTCGTTGCCGTCGCGTCGTCGCGGACCGCTCCCTCGTGGGCGATGTCTTCTTCAAGCTCCCGTTCCCTAATCCGAAGTCCGTCCGCGACCTCGCCGTCGCGCGCTGCCTGCCGGTCCGCCAGGCGCTCGGCCAGTATCTCGCCGCGCATGCCCCGGCCGAACTCGTCCGCGGCCTGCGTACCGTCACGGTCAATCACGGCACCGGTCTCCGCGGCGAAGCCGCCGGCCTGCTCGAGTGGATGCGCGGCTGTCTGACGCATTGCGCGGGCCTTTCTCGTTCGCACCTCGCCGCCGAATTCACGACCACCCCGCAGCCACCGCCCGGCGATAATCTCGACGCCGAATGGGTCTACGCCGATGGCGCCCGTTTCTCGTGGGAGCATGCCGACAAGGGTACGCGCGCGATCATCTCGTTTACGCGCAGCCGCCAGTCGGCACCGGTCACCCAGCGCGTCGCGCTGATGGCCGTCCCGGAAGCGTTATCCGAAGCGGTGTTCTTCTGAGCGCGTTCCGCGGTTTGAAAAGACAAAGGGAGACCGGGAACCGGAAAGAATGCTGCGGTTATAAATGACCCCAGCTAATCATCCGGTTTCCGGTCTCCCTTTGATTTAACTATTTTGTCTCAGGCGATCCCGTTCTCCCTCATCCACGCGGCCATGAGCTGGAACGCCTTGGCGCGGTGGCTGATGGAATCTTTCTTCGCCGGGCTGAGCTCGCCGAAGGTGCGATCTTCATTCGCGGGCACGAAGAGGGAATCGTAACCGAAGCCCTCGGTGCCGACCTCGGCTTCGAGGATCTTGCCCCAGCACTGGCCGACGAACTTAGCGACTTCCTGATTAGGTCCGAGGAGGACGAGATGGCATTCGAAACGTGCGCCGCGCTTGTGGAGCGGGGCCTTCTTCATGGCTTCGAGGAGCTTCGCGCGATTCTGCGCATCGGTCGCGCCCGCACCGGCATACACCGCGGAGTCGACCCCCGGGCCGCCTTGCAGCGCGTCGCAGCAGAGGCCGCTGTCGTCGGCGAGCACCCAGGCTTTGCGCGGCGCGATCGCCCGCAGGGCTTCGCCCTTGAGGCGGCAGTTGCCATTGAAGGTCCCGGTGATCTCTTCCACGTAGGGCATGCCGCCGAGTTCCTTTGCGGAACGGACGCGGACGTCGAGACGCGCCTTGGCGAACATGCGGCCGAATTCCTCGGCCTTGTGCGCGTTGCCCGTCGCCAGAAAGATATCCATGGCGGGAATGTGAGCACGAGCGGGAAATAAAGCAAGGGGCAGGGGTGGGGGTTGGGGTAGGGGCAGCACCGCGTACTGCCCTAGGTGCAAAAGTGCAAATCGGCCTGCGGCCTGTGCAAAGGTGCAAAAGTGAAAGACCTAGCTTCAGGTGGCGGGTGGCAGGCCCAGGTGGCAGGTGGCGGGCGTACATATCTCTCAAGGGAAACCGGAGACCGGATGGTTAGCTGGGGGCATTAATAACCGCAGCATCCTTCCCGGTCTCCCCTTGTGACGGCGCCTTTCCTGCCCCTAGCCCTACCCCTATCCCTACCCCTTCTCTATTGTTTCCGCCCCCTTCCTCCGCCAAGGTGTCTCCAGTGTTTGGCCTAACCGCCAACCGCTAACCGCCGTCCCCTAACCGCTTTCGTCCCTTGTCCCTTCGCTGCCTCATCACCGCCGGTCCTACGCGCGAGTTCTTCGATCCGGTTCGCTTCATCAGCAACCCGTCGACGGGCAAGATGGGCTTCGCCTTGGCGACGGCGGCGAAAGAAGCCGGCTGGTCGGTCGACCTCGTCGCCGGCCCGGTCTCCTTGCCTGAACCCGCGGGCGTGATGGTCTATCCGGTCGTCACCGCCGCCGAGATGCAACGCCAGTCCGACGCCTTGTTCGGCCCGTGTGACGTGCTGATCATGACGGCCGCCGTCAGCGACTGGCGCCCGAAGGTGACCGAGCCGCAGAAGCTCAAGAAGGACGGCCAAGGTCTTACCGTCGAACTCGAGCCGGTGCCGGACATCGTCTCGTCCCTCGCCGAAGAACGTCGCACCGACCAGTTCCTCGTGGGTTTCGCCGCCGAGACCGAGAACGTCGAGGTCAACGCCCTCGATAAGCTCGAACGCAAAGGGCTCGACCTCATCGCCGCCAATTCCGTCGCCGGATCTGAGGGCGCCTTCGGTTCCGACCACAACAAGCTCGTCGTGCTCGGACGAAACGGCTTCCGCGAAGTCCTCGGTCCTGCCTCCAAGGCCGTCGTCGCCCGCCAGCTCATCGACGTGATCGCCCGCCTCGTTGCGGCGCGCGCTTCCTGACATGGCCCGCCGTCGCTTCAGTCCTCTTGACCGTGTGCTCGGACGCATCGACGACCTCGATGCGCAGAACCTTGCGATCCTCGCCCGCCGCCTGGAGCGCGAACGCGACCTGATGGAGACCGTCTTGGACACGCTCCGCGAAGGCGTCCTCGTGCTTTCCCATGACGGCGCCATCGAATACGCGAACGCCTCCGCCGTCCGCCTGCTCGGCGTGAGCCAGGAAGACGTCAATGGCGCCGAGCTGCGCCGCCTTTCGCCGGATATCGCCCAGGCCCTCGAATTGCCTGAGACCGTCGGCGCGCTCTCCCGCGAGCTCGAAGTCCGTTACCCTGAGCCGCGTCTGCTGACCTTGCACCTCGCAAGGGTCGGCGATCTCCAAGGCGCCGAGCGCAGCCGCCGCGTGGCCGTCCTGAGCGATGTCACCAAGGAGCGTGTCCAGACCGAAGACCGCGTGGAGAGCGAGCGTATCGACTCCATCGTCTCCCTTGCCGCCGGCGTCGCCCATGAGGTCGGCAATCCCCTGAATGCGATCGGCATCCACCTCCAGCTCCTCCAGCGCGAGGCCGCCAAACTGGGTGATTCGCCCGCCGCCGAAAAGATCCGCAAGGCCGCCGAGGTCTGCCAAAGCGAGATCAACCGACTCGACGGCATCGTCCGCGATTTCCTCGGCGCCGTGCGCCAGACCCCGCCGCATCTCACCGATACGGACCTCGTCGCCGTCGTGGCCGAAGCCACCGGCCTGCTGCGCGAGCAGATGGAGCAGCTCGGCGTGCGTGTCTCGCTCGACGTCCCGGGCGAGCTCCCGCTCATCCTCGGCGATCGTAATCAGATCAAGCAGGCGCTCTTCAACGTCATGAAGAACGCGCTCGAAGCCATGGATCGCGGGGGCGAGATCCACGTGAAGCTGACTTCCGACGACGAGTGGGTCGTGCTTTCGATCCGCGACACCGGCGTGGGCATCCCGGCCGACAAACTCACCCGCGTCTTCGACGCCTATTACACCACCAAGGCCTCCGGCGGCGGCATCGGCATGCTGATCCTCCTACGCATCCTGCGCGCCCATGGCGGCACGGTCGATATCCAGAGCACCCCCGACGTCGGAACGACCGTAATCCTGCGTTTCCCGCTCAAGCATCGGCGGATCCGCACGTTGGAAGCCCCGAAGGCTTGAAACCTGGGCCCGGTTCGGTTGTCTTAACCTACGATACTTTCCCATGAAGCACCTCGCTCTCTGCCTCCTCGTTCTCCCCGCCTTCCTCGTCGCTGAGGACAAGGAGCTGCCGCTCGTCCTGCCGAAGTCCGTCGCCCTCGGCACGCCGCGCCCGATGAAGATCAATAATCTGGAGCCCGTCTCCAAGAATCCCCGCGTGCTGCCCAAGGTGCCTGCCGATGCGGTTAACTTGGCCAAGGGTTGCAACGTCACCTCTTCCGCCCGCGAAGCCGCGGCCGGCGACTTCTCCTACCTGACCGACGGAGACAAGGGTGGCGAAGAAGGATTCGAGGTCGAACTCCCGCGTGGCGCCCATTGGGTGCAGATCGACCTGGCCAAGAAGGCCGAGATCAGCGCCATCGCCCTCTGGCACTTCCACCGCGAACGCCGCGTCTATTTCAACGTCATTGTCCAGGTCTCGGACGACGCTTCCTTCAAGAAGGACGTCACCACGGTCTACAACAACGACTCCGAGAACGAGCTCGGCCTCGGCAAGGGCAAGGACTTCTGCTACTACGAATCCAACGAAGGACGCGTGATGGCCGTCAGCCCCGCCGTCAAAGGCCGCTACGTCCGCTTCTACTCCAAGGGTAACTCCGCCGGTCCTTCGAACGACTACATCGAGGCCGAAGTCTGGGGCGTCCCGGCCAAGTAAGGCGGGACTTTGCTTGAATCGGGCGGGCTTGCCCGCACCTTGAAGCCGTGAAGGTCATCCGAGCCAAGTCCGCGGGTTTCTGTTGGGGCGTCGAACGCGCCATCGATATCGCCCGCGAATACGCGCAGAAGGGCCGCCATCCCGTCTACACCGACGGCCCCCTGATCCATAATCGTCAGATGATGGAGGTCCTCACCGGCGAAGGCATCCGTGAAGTCGGCGATTATCGCAGCGAGACGAAGCTCGAGGTCTCGAAGTCCACCGACGCCAACGCGGTCATGGTCGTCCGCGCCCATGGTATCTCGCCCGAACGCCGCGATTACCTGAAGTCGCTCGGCATGGAATTCCGCGACGCCACCTGCCCCGACGTCGGTATCATCGCCGGCAAGGTGCGCATGCATGCGCGCAAAGGGTATGCCACCGTCATCTTCGGAGACCCTAAGCACCCCGAGGTCATCGGCCTGCTGGGTTACGCGGAGGGCAAAGGGCATGTCATCACCTCCGAGCAGGAGATTGATGCGCTGCCTGACCTCGGCGCCCAGGTCTGCATGGTCTCACAGTCGACGATGTTCACGGATGAGTTCGAAAGGCTTGCCGCGCGTCTGAAGGTCCGTTTCCCGACGACGCTCATCTTCGATACCATCTGCGGCGCCACCAAGGACCGGCAGGCGGATATCCTCGAACTCCAGAAGCAGGGTTGCCAGGCGATCGTCGTCATCGGCGGCCGTCACTCCGCGAACACCGTCAAGCTCGCCAAGCTCGTCGAGATCCAGGGTCTGCCTTGTTTCCACGTCGAGACCGCCGCCGAACTCGACTTCGCCGCGCTCGCCCGTTTCGGCACCGTCGGCGTCACCGCGGGAGCCTCGACGCCCGCTTTCCTGATCGACCAAGTCTGCGCCCGCTTGGAAAAGGCGGCTTAAAGCCCGTCGGGGCGGGGCAAGTCGTTCCAATTGACGCATAAAATTATCAAAACACCCATCCGCTCCGACTTGCAGGTCCGGCGGGGCAGGGTAACTTAAGGTTCAATATGAGCTCAGCTGTCACCGTCCTCTTCGTCATCCTCCTCGTCATCGTCGGTGCCCTCGTCATCGCCGCCATCTGGGGCGTGGGCATCTACAACAGCCTCGTCGCGCTGCGTAACGCCTGTAAGAACGCCTTCGCCCAGGTCGACGTACAGCTCAAGCGCCGCTACGACCTGATTCCGAACCTCGTCGAGACCGCCAAGGGCTACATGGCTCACGAGAGCGGCACGCTCACCGCCGTCATCGAAGCCCGCGCCAAGGCCACCCAGGCCAATGTCCGCTTCGCCGGCAACCCGAACGACCCGGCCGCCATGCGCGACCTCAGCCAGGCCGAAGCCGGCCTGAGCGGCGCTCTCGGCAAGCTCATGGTCGTCAGCGAACAGTATCCCCAGCTCAAGGCCGATGCCACCATGCGCAGCTTGATGGAAGAGCTCGCCTCGACCGAGAACCGCATCGCCTTCTCCCGTCAGGCCTTCAACGACGCCGTCCTGTTCTATAACAACGGCCGCGAAGTCTTCCCGCAGATCTTCATCGCTAACGCCTTCGGCTTCCAGGCCGGCGAGTTCTTCAAGATCGAAGATCCGGCCGAGAAGGCCGCCCCTAAGGTCTCGTTCTGAGAAAAATCCCAAGCTTACCCCCTGTCATGAGCCTTAATCCTGAACAGCTTGGTCTCGTCAACCGCGCCAAGAATGCGGTCAGTCCCTTCGACATCGGCGCCTGCTTCAATGTCGCCATGGCGACCCTGAAGCGTGACTTCCTGAACATCGTCCTGTCGAACTTCGTCATCGGACTCGTGATCGGACTCGTCAGCTTGGTCGGCATGATTCCCTTCATCGGCTGGATCGCGATGATCCTCCTCATCCCGCCGCTGATCATCGGCTTCATCCGTTTCAACGCTAAGTGCGTCCGCGGTCAGCCCGCCACGCTCGGCGATTGCTTCAGCGGTTTCGATGTCTTCGGAACCTCGGTCCTGACTTATATCCTGATGATCCTGCTGGTCGTCGTCGGCACGGTGCTCTGCATTCTGCCGGGCATCTACCTCGCGATCGGTTATGCTTTCGTCTGGAATCTCCTGGCCGAGCGCCGGGGCTCCGCCTGGGAATGCCTCGAGATGAGCCGTCAGGCCGTCACCGCCCACTGGGGCTGGGCCTTCCTGCTCATGATCGTCGCCAGCCTGCTCGCCTACGTCGGCCTCGTCGCCTGCCTCATCGGCGTCTTCGCCACCATGCCTTTCTACGGGCTCATGCTGGCTGCCGCCTACGATCGCCTCTTCGCGGACCAAGCTCCTCAGCTCTAAGGCGCTGACCACGGCCGATGGCCGCCACGATGAATTTCTTCCGGGCCCAAGATGAGGCCCGTGGACGCACGACCAAGCTGGTCGTGCTCCTCGTGTTGGCGATTCTGGTGCTGACCGGGACGCTCTACGTGCTGGCGGTGCTGGGCCAAGGCAAGCTCCTCGCGCATGGCGAGCTCGAATGGTTCCAGCCGAAGCTCTTCCTGGCCACCGCCGGTTCGGCCCTCGTGGTCATCCTCGGCGGCAGCGTGCTCCGTATCGCGGAACTTTCCAAGGGTGGTGGCGCCATCGCCGAGCGCCTCGGTGGCCGGCTGGTCGGTGCGACTACCAAGGATGCCGCTGAGCGTCGCTACCTGAACGTCGTGCAGGAGATGGCCCTGGCCTCCGGCCTGCCGGTGCCGCTGTGCTACGTCATCGATGGCGACGAGACCATCAACGCCTTCGCCGCGGGCAACTCGCCGCAGGATGCCGCGGTGGGCGTCACGCGCGGTGCGCTGCGTAACCTGACCCGCGACGAGCTCCAAGGCGTCATCGCCCACGAGTTCAGTCACATCGGTAACGGGGACATGAAGCTTAATCTGCGTATCATCGGGGCCATCGCCGGCCTGACCGCGCTGGCTCAGCTGGGCTATATCTTCTTCCGTCTGGCCGGTTCCGTGCGGGGCAAGAACTCCGCGCCGATCGCGTTGGCCATGGTCCTCACCGGAGTCGTGGTGCTGCTCATCGGCTCCGGGGGCATCCTTTTCGGCAAGATCATCCAAGCCGCGGTCTCGCGCGAGCGTGAGTATCTCGCCGATGCCTCTGCGGTCCAGTTCACGCGTAATCCGCTCGGCCTCGCCTCAGCCCTGCGCAAAGTCGCCGGGCTCTCCGGTGCGCAGCGCGAAGCCTCCTCCGCGGAACTCGAAGCCCAGCACATGTTCTTCGCGGGCTCAGCCGGTTTCCTTGAGTCGCTCTTCTCGTCGCACCCGCCGATCAGCGAGCGAATCCGACGCGTCGACCCGGCTTTTGACGGTCACATCCCGGACGTAACCCCGGTCGCCGTCACGGCCGATGACGAACCAGTTTCCGGTCTCAGCGGTCGGGCTGTCGCGACGCCTCCGCCGCTTCCGATTCCGGCGCGGGCGGTGCCGACGGACCTACAGATCCAAGACTCGGTCGGCTTCCGGGGCGTTATCCCAGGCGCTTTGCGCGAGGCTTCCGAAGATCCGGTGAGCGCGATGGCCGTCGTGCTCGGGCTCATCCTTCGCCATGATCCGGCGCAACGTGCCGCCCAGCTGGCCCAGGCCGAAGCCCTTGCGGGCGGCGAAGTGGTCAAGGAGTCCCGTCGTCTCGACGCTTTGCTCCGTGCCGTCCCGGCCGGCTCGCGCGTGGCCTTGCTTGACCTTTCCATGCCGGCCTTGCGTCAGCTCTCGCCGGCGCAGGTCGCGGCCTTCCGCAAGGCGCTGGAACGCGCGGGCTACGAAGCCGAAGATGGCCTGATCGTCCTGCTCATCCAGGCGTCGATGCGCCGTTATCTTTCGAGCGAGAAGAACCCGCCGAGCCGCCCGGGCGATCTCGCCGCGGCATGCGGTCTAGTCCTCTCTGCGGTCGTGCAGACCTCCGGTGAAGATCCCGCGGCGCAGGCACGGGCCTATGTGCTCGGCGCTGGTGTGCTGGGAATGGCTGGTTTGTCCCCGACGATGGTCCCGCCGGCGTCGGTCGACCTCGGCAAGGTCGACGAAGCCTTGGCCGTCATCGCCGGGCAGAGTGTGCCGGCCCGCCGTCAGTTCGTCCGCGGCATCGGCGCGGCCATGCTGCACGACGGACGCGCTGAGCCTGCCGAGATCGAGATTGTCCGCGCCGTCTCCGATTCGCTTGGCATCAGTTTCGCGACGGGAATGAAGGCCAACTCCTAGAGTATGGAGTATCGAGTATGGAGTATGGGGTAAATTCACCCCGATACTCGATACTCGGAACTCTTGTCCCCTGGCTGTAGGCCGCAGGCCTCAGCCGGCGACCAGCGACTCGCCGGTCATCTCCGCCGGCTTCGGCAGGCCCATGAGGGCGAGCAGGGTCGGGGCGACGTCGGCCAGGCGGCCGGTGGGGCGGGTCTTGAGATGCTTGCAGCCTTCGCCGTAGAGGACGACCTCGACGGGGCTGAGCGTGTGGCGCGTGTGGGCGCAGTTCTCTTCCGGCTCCCACATCTGGTCGGCGTTGCCGTGGTCGGCCGTGACGAGGGCCTTGCCGCCGACCTGGTCGATGGCGGCGAGGAGGACGCCGAGGCCGCTGTCGACCGCTTCGCAGGCCTTGCAGACCGCGGCGAGGTCGCCGGTGTGGCCGACCATGTCGGGGTTGGCGTAGTTGACGACGATGAGGCCGTACTTGCCGGAGAGGATCGCGGCCTTGGCCATCTCGGTGACGTGCGAAGCCGACATCTCGGGCTTCTGGTTATAGGTGGAGACTTCCTTCGGGCTCTGCGCCATGCCGCGCTCTTCGCCGGCGAAGGCTTCTTCGCGGTAGTCGTTGAAGAAGAAGGTCACGTGCGGGAACTTCTCGGTCTCGGCCGTGCGGAACTGCGGGATGCCTTGTTTGGCGACCCACTCGCCGAGGATGTTCACCATCTTGGCAGGCTTGTCGAAGACCACG
>CAIXQT010000111.1 GCA_903921665.1 uncultured Opitutia bacterium | reverse complement strand
GAGCGCGCCGGTCGCGTAGGCGAGCGGACGGGGGAGGAAGGGGAAAGGACGCACCTGGAGTTCGCCGTCTTCGACGGAGAGCGTGTAGCAGTCGGCGTAGTGACGGTGCGAGTCCGCGCCGCCGATCATCAGGAGGCCTTGACGGATCGAGACGCCGACGCCGTAGCCGCACGGCCGAGGAAGTTTGCCGATCGACGCCCACTTCTTCGAACGGGTGCTGGACAGGGAGAATACTTCGTCATGCCAGACCTTGGCGCCGCCTTCCCAGGCCGGCTTGTCGGGGTAGTTGGAACCACCGCCGCAGAGCAACAGGTCGCCGGAGGTGCCTACGAAGGCGCCGCCGAAGCCTGGGGCGTTGGGAGTTTCAGGAAGTCGGGTCCAGCGCATGAGATTGCACCTAAGGAAGACAGGCCGCACTGGGGTGTCCAGAGATTAGGGGGCCGCAGGGCGAATGTCGTCGCGCACCCCTGCCAATCCGTGCTTTTCAGGCGATTGCGGAGTCTTTTCGGGGATAAGATCCTCGATGGCCAGGCGGAGGATTTGTTTGACAGAGACGCCCTCACCTTGCCTTGATTGGACTCCTTTCGCACTGCCTGGTAGCTCAGCGGTAGAGCAGGTGACTGTTAATCACTTGGTCGTAGGTTCGATCCCTACCCAGGCAGCCAGAAAGGACTCTTTCCTCACCCCGGTCATCCGGGGCAGGTCCGTAAACCTTCTCCTTGACCATCCAAGGGGTTGCGGGAGGATGCATCCACTATGGGCCAACAGAGCAATAAAGTCATCAAGCGTCGCCGTCGCCGCGCCTACCTCGAGCGCAGGAAGGCTCGCGTCAAGGTCGCCCGCGCTGCCGCGAGCAAGAAGAAGGCCAAGAAGTGAGCCGAGCGGTGAGCCAGGCCTCTGCGTGGGCCGCGCTCGCTGCGCTGCTCCTCTCGGGTTGCGATACCCCGGTGGCGTCCACGGACGAGCTGCCGGGCATCGCTTATGTCAATGAACGCCGCCGCAGCGAGGCCGACGTCGCCCGAGCTTCCGAGGCTTTCTACGCCAAGGAACATCATGGTTCCGACGTCGTCTTCCGGACGGAAGAGAGCTCCCGTCCGGGTTACTATTTCTTCGTGAAGCTGGACGTGGCCCCGCCCTCTGACGGTCGGCTGGTGCTGGAGGTGGTCCGCGCGGAAAACACGCCGCCCGAGCGCTACGATTTCGCGGTCAACCTGAAGCCGGGCTTCCCGTTCGGAGAATATGTGATCGGACTGACAGGCAAGCAGTCCGGCGATACCAAGTGGCGCCCGATCGCTTGGCGTGTCACGCTGGTGGATGCCAAGGGTAAGTTCCTCGCTTCGAAGCATAGCTTCCTCTGGGGCACGCCTTCGGATCTCACCCGCCGCTAACTCCGATGGCCTCGGCGGACTGGACATCTTGGCGACCTTTACGGCTCGCCGAGGATGTTCCGGCTGGCACGCTCGCCGAGCAGCTCGACGGAGGGCAGGCTTTCCGTTGGTCGCGAGATGCCGACGGCGCTTGGATCGGCGTCTTCAATCGGACGCTCGCTGCCTTGCGCCCAGGACCGGAAGGGCTGGAGTGGCGCGGCCGAAGCGGCGCGACAGGGACGGAGTCCGCCTTGCGTCATTACCTTGATGCCGACGGCGCGCAGGCGCGGCTCTCCGAGTCGTTACCTTGGCGCTCCGATGAGGTCCTCCGTTCCGCGCGTGCGGCCTACCCCGGGCTGCGCATCTTACGTCAGGATCCGCACGAGGCGCTGATCGGTTTCCTCTGCAGTTCCAACAAGCGCATCCTGCAGATCCGCGTAATGGTCGCCGCCTTGGCGGCGAAGCTCGGCGAGCCTTTAGGCGGCGGCTTCCATGCGCTGCCATCGTGGCAGGCGGTCGCCGCGGCGGATGAGGCCGTGCTGCGGGCGTGCTCGCTGGGTTATCGTGCGGCTTATCTTCGCGGCACCGCCAAGAAGCTGCTCGCCCGGCCGCGGTGGGCCGACGAGTTCGCCGCGCTGGAGACGCCGGCGTTGCTGGATGAACTCCAGGCGCTGCCGGGCGTCGGTCCCAAGGTCGCCGCCTGCGTCGCGCTCTTCGGCTTCGGCCGGCTGGAAAGCTTCCCGGTCGACACGTGGGTCGTGCAGGCGCTGGCCAAGGCCTATGGCTTGCATGGATGGAAACCGGCCCAGTTGGAGCAGTTCGGCAAGGCCCACTTCGGCGAAGCCGCGGGGCTCGCTCAGCAATATCTCTTCTCCGCCGCGCGCCAAGGCGAGCTACGCCCGGCCGCGATCACGCTTCCGTCACGTCCGGCGCACCCCAAATCGCGGCGATAACCTCAAGGGTCAGCGTCGTGCCGGGTTGGCCGGTGGCGACGAGCCGTCCTTCGGAGAGCACGATCACCTGATCGCACCGGCGCGCGAAGGCGAGGTCGTGCGTGGCGACGACGCAGGCCGCCCCGGCTTGCGCGCAAGCCCGGATCGCCTGATGGACGGCGGCTTGTTTGGCGAGGTCGAGCGAGGCCGTTGGTTCGTCAAGCAGGAGCAAGGCGCCATAGGGCTCCGGCAGGACGGCGAGGGCCATCGCCAGATGCGCGCACTTCTGTTCTCCGCCGGAAATTTCCGTGAGCCGTCGTTCGGCGAAATCCGCCAACCCTAGTTTCGTCAGCCAGACGGCGAAACCGGCGGGATCGCCGACGATTTCGCCGAGGTCACGCACGCGATAATCCCAGGCGCTGAAAGGTTTTTGCGCGCAATAGGCCCGGTCTTTTGTGACGCGCAGTTCTCCGGTGCAGGGAAGAAGGCCGGCCAGGGCGCGCAGCAAGGTCGTCTTGCCTGCGCCGTTGGGGCCGACGACGGCTACGGTCTGTCCGGCGGTGGCGGTGAGCGAGACGCCATCGATGACGCGCCGTCCGCCGAGGTCTACGCCTAGTCCCAAGGCTTGGATCAGGACTTCACTCATGTCGCCCCCTTGCTATCCAGATGAACAACGGCGCCCCGAGCACGGCCGTCACGGCGGCGGCCGAAAGCGGAGCCTGCGGCCAGAGTCCGCGGCCGATGGTATCTGCGCCGAGCAACAGGGCGGCGCCGAGCAACGCGGACAGCGGGAGCGCCTTCGCATGGCGCGGGCCGACAAGTTGGCGGGCGAGGTGCGGCGCCAGCAATCCGATGAAAGCAACCTGACCGACGAGGCAGGTCGCGGCGGCGGCGGCGAGCGCGGTCAGGAGCACGGCGTTACGACGGACTCGGCTGACGTCGCAGCCGAAGCCGCGCGCCGCGTCTTCGCCGAAGGAGAGCAGGTCGAGCGAACGGGCGAGGGTCAGCAGCCACGCCGCCGCGATGAAGGTCAGGAGCACCGGCAGCCAGGTCAGCTCAAGCGTCGCCATGCCGAGCCAGTCACCGTAGGCCCCGTTGGTGAGGAGTTCGCGCGATTCGCCGCTGCGCGAGGCGATCACGAGCGTCCCGGCCGCCGTGAAGGCGTTGAGGCCGAGGCCGGCTAACAACAGCCTGGAAGTCCCGCCGCCGCCTCCCAAGACGACGAGCAGGGCCGAAGTGGCGAGGGCGCCCGTGAAGGCGGCCGCGGGAATGCACCAAGCGCGTTGCCAGGCGGCTTCGGGGAAGAATCCGAGCAGGAGCGCGATGCCGAAAAGCGCTCCGCCGAAGACACCGGTGAGGCCGGGGTCCGCGAGCGGATTCCGGAAGACTCCTTGTTGGGCGGCGCCGCCGACGCCGAGGGCGAGGCCGGCCGCGAGCGCCGCCAGCACGCGCGGCGTGCGCAGGAGTACGAGCGAGCCGCCGTCGCCCCAGCCGAAGCCTTGGGCGCCGACGGAAAGGGCGAGGACGACGAGGCCGGCCAGCAGGACGAAGCCCGCCAAGAATGCCTTCGTCGCCGTCATCAGCGACCGAGTTCCTTGAGCAGGTCGCCGAAAGGATTGCGCTTCTTCGGCGCCGGCGTCGGCTCGGTCGCGGGGGCTTTGCTTGCGGGAGCCGCCCGGTTGTTCGGCGTCGCTTGCGGCTGATTGCCTTGGGCGGCGGCGGGACTGGCGCGGACGTTGTCGACCGCCTGCTGGAGCTTCTCGGCGAGGTCGGTCTTCACCTGATTCAGCGAGCCGGTGACATTGACGCCAGGGCCTTCGGTGAATCCGTCCGCGGCGGGGGCGGCTCCGGCGAAGCCGAGGGCCTGGAAGTATTGGGCGAACTCTCCCGCCCCGCGCATCTGTGTGCTGAAGGCCATCGGCCAGTCGGTGAAGCCTAGCTTAGGGTCGACGCTGATTGCGCCTTTGGCGGCGAGGTGAAGCGCCTCATTGCGGATGTCCGCCTGCTCGAGTTTGATCGAGCCGGAGGCCAGGCGGGAGGCCTTGATCGTGGCGGAGGTGTACTGGAAGTCGGCGACGGCCTTCTGGAGCTTGGCGGCGGCCGTCATGGCGGCGCCGATCTTGGCGACCTTCGGATTGTTGTTGCCGCCGATGATCATCGCGAGCCCGCCGAGGACTTCGGTCACTTCGCCGGCCTTGTTCGCGGAGAGCGACATGCTGCTGTTCTTGTCGCCGAAGGCGCGGATGCGTCCGCCCTTCGAGCTCAGTTGGGCGTCGACTTGGAGCTTGCCGAGAAGTTCGCCGGGCGTGCCGCAGACGCTCGTTAGCGAAGCGACGGCGTCAGCCTTGCCTTGGAGGAATTCCTTCACCGAAGGGAAGGCTTGGGCGACGCTGCCGAACTCGAATTGGTTCAGGGCCACCGTCGCGGAAAGCGAATATGGCCCGTTGCTGATCGTGGGCAGGAACGTGAGCTGGCCGCGGCCGCTGAGGCTGCCTTCGGCGAGCTTGCCGCTGAGCTGGGTCAGGCGGATGGCTTTCTCTTCGGCTTCGGCACGGACGATGACCTTCTCGGCGCTGATCCCATAGGCTCGGGCGGTGCCGATCGAAAGCTGGAGGGAGCCGGTCTGATCAGCCCAGAAGGGCGACCGGTCCGGTCGCGGTGTGGCCTTCGGCGCTTCAGCTACGTCCTCCGCCGACTTGGGTAGCAAGGCCAGGAAATCGTCGACGTCGACGTTGTCGACCGTGACGACCGCCTGCCAGTCGGTCTTCTTGCCGGCAGATTTCTGCGTCAGGGTGAATTTGCCGCCGCTCAGGTTCGTCGCCTGCATCTTGAACGAGCCTTCGGCGCTGAGGCCGTCGACATTCGGGACATACCGTCCGCTCACCGACGCTTGCTTGATCCGGCCTTCGCTTTGCTTGAGGCCGACTTCGCTTACTTGGAGGGTGACGTTGATTTCGCCGCTCTGGGCGCGTTCGGCGTTCGCGCGATACCGTCCGCCGGTGACGATGTTCAGCGGGCCTGCGAAGGGCTGCTCGGCGAGCGCGCCGAGGTCTCCCTCGAGCTTCAGCGTGGTGCCGGCCTCCCCGAGTCCGAGACGGATATCCCCGGCAGCCAAGATGCGTTGGCGGCTCTTCAGTTCGGCCTGATTGAAGCCGATCACCGTGGATTTTTCCCCGACCAGCAGGTCGAGGCTCGCGGCGAGGTCGCAGTCCTTGACCCAAGTCTTGCCGGTCCAGCTGACGCTCGTGCGCGTGAAGGAGAGCGGGGCGCCTTCGGTGCGGACAAACAGGCCTTCGCGGTTGAAGCCAGCGACGAGGTCGGCGCGCTTCAGGTCGCCGGTGAGCTTGAGTCCCGGGACGACGGCCGCCAGGGATTCGAGCGGCAGGTCGCGGGCGGAGGCCTCCACGAGCACGCCGGTCGGCTTCGCACCGTCGAGGGCGAGCGGCTGGCGGAGCTTCAGCGAGAGCAAGTTCAGCCCTTGGCGGAAGATGCGGGCTTCGACCGTGCTCACGACCGGGGCTTTGCCGGCGGCGCGCTCCGCGCTCGCCTGCGCGCTGACGCGGATGCCTTTGAGTTTGTCGACCGGGAGGTCCTCCCAGTTGGGCTGGGAGGCGAGCTCGATGATGCCGACGTTGACGTCGGCCTGCGCTGACCAGGCGCCGTCGGCTCCGGGGCGGAGGGTCAGCGAACCATTGGCGATGTTCCCCGCGGCGCAGCTGAGGCTGAAGGGAGAGAGGGAGATCGCGCCGCCTTCGGATTTGACCGGCAGCTCGGCGTCGATCTCGCGCATGAGCACCTTGCCGGCCCGCTCGAGGGTGACGCCTCGGAGGCTGTGCGTACGGACGCTCGTGACGGCGGGCTTGCCGTCCTTGAAAGAGATCGAGGCTTCGCCGGTCCAGCGGCCGGTCGTCGCGATGAGGTCGGCGGCGGCGAGGAAAGGATTCAGCGCAACCATGTCCGCATCATTGGCGGCGATGGTCACCGTCGCGTCGTTGGCGTTCTCGGGTAGCAGGCCGCCTTTCCAGGTCAGCGTCTGCGGAATCGCGATCGTCACGCCGTTGCCCGTGATGGCGAGGCTGTTGACGGCGAAGCCGGCGGAGGTGCTCTGCGCGCTGGCGGCGAGTTTCCATTCCGAGCGGCTGTTCTTCGCCAGCGACTTGGAAAACTTGCTCAGGTCGGACCAGAGGGCCTTCAGGTCGACGCTGCCTTGCCAGCGGGCTCCTTCGATTTCGCCGGCGGCCATGCCCGACAGCCGGACATCAGGCAGTTGTTGGCTGAGGATGCCGAAGCGGCTCGGATCGATGTTCAGCTGGGCGGTGCCGACCGTCCGGCCCGCGAGATGGTTGCCGGAGAGCTTCACCGCCGGTTGGTTGGCGGAGTCGGTGAGCGTGCCCGTGAAAAGAGTGCCGGGCTTGCCGGGGACGCTGATCGCCTCGAGCTGGAAGCCGACGGAGCCTGCGGCCAGGGGGCTGGCGTCTTTGGCGGTGAGTTCGAGCCGCAGGTTGCCGATGTCGGCGATCAGGTCTTCCGGCGCCAGACCATCGGCGCCGAGCGGGCGCCGGAAGTCGGCCTTCAAGGTGACTTCACCCCGCGGGTCGGTCACCTGTTTGCCGACGGCGAAGCCAGGCCAAGCGATGCCGGCGCGGAAGTCGGCCTTGCCACGCGTATCGAATTCATCGCCGCGGACGCTGAAGCGGAGCAGCGTGCCGTCGGCGAGCTTGATTCGTCCGGCGACCGCGTAGGGACCGAGCACGATGGGTGGCAAGGTCGTCTTGCTCGTCGACGCTGGCTTGGAGTCGGCTTTTTTCGGGTCCGTGCGGCGCTCGCTTAGGTCGACCTCGAGGGTCCGGACCTCGAGGTTGCTGAGGGCGTAGGTGCCCTTGATGATCGAGAAAAGCTGGGCTTCTCCTTTGATCGCGGCGGCGGCGATCTTCGTGCCGTCAGCCAGCGTGAGGTCGATGCCTTCCGCAGAGAATTTACCGTCCAGCGAGGCTTCGAGGCGGGCGATACCGCCTTTGATCTTGGCGTCGGCGAGGAGACCTTTGACGCGGGCGCCGAGGGGCTCGGGGCGGAGTTGGGATTCGACCCAGAAAAGAGTGGCTCCGAGGACGACGGCAAGGATGCCGACGCTCCAGAGGGTAAAGCGGAGTACGCGGGACATAGGGACGGACGCCCATCTTGCCCGGCGGATTTGACCGGGCAACAAAAAGCCCGGTGGAATTGCTTCCACCGGGCGAAATCCGCCGTTTGGCCCGCTTAGGCCTGCGGGGCCTGGCCACCCGTCGTGCCGCCCTGCGGGGGCTTAGGCTTACGCGCCACGCCCGAGGCGACCTTCTTCTGGAGGTAGATCTCCTTCATGTCTTCCGACGCAGCGCAGAATTGCGTGTCGAAATCGCGCATCATCGCGGCTTTCGACTGACGGAGCATGCGGGTGCGGCCGTAGCGCATCTCCTTGATCGCCATGATGGCGTCTTCGTCGAGCAGCTGCTTCAGGTACTCGACCTTCTGCTTGGCCCAGTCCGAAAGGTCGTTCCGCTTGAGGAGTTCTTCGAACTCCTTCTTCGCTTCGGCGATCTTGCCGAGACGTGCCAGGGCTTCGATGGACTCGATCTTTTCCGAGACGATCGCCTCGCCCACCGCCGCCGCCACGGAGGGATCGGCAGGCAGGACGGAGAAGGTCGCGAGGTCGGTTTCCGGCAGGGCGATCAGCTCGGGGCCGAACTTGACGGTCTCGCCATCCTTGGTGAGCGCCTCGAAGTTGAGCGCCGCGAGCGCGTCGCCCTTGGCGCCGGCGCCGATCTTCAGTTCGACGACCGCCACGAGCGAAGCGTTCCAGGGCAGGGTGCCGAGCTTACGGCTACGGGCGATGCCTTCTTCCAGGATTTCGCCGACCAGACGGGCCTGGACGTCGCTGCCGCCCTGCACGCTGACCCTCACCTGACGCAGGAAGGAGTTGGAGATGATGGCAAACTGCTCTTCGAAGGCTTCGTCGAGGTCGTCGGCCGTCTGGCCGAAGTTGGCGACGCCTTCGCCGGCGTTGGCCATGCCCGTCATCAGCGATTCGTTGAAGCCGTGGCCCAAGCCGACGGTGGAGGTCGTGATGCCGGCGCCGGCGGCCTTGGCGACCTGCGCGAAGATCTCCTGCTCATTCAGCAGGCCTTGGTTGGCCTGGCCGTCGCTGAGGAGGATGACACGCGCGATGCGGTCCTTGCGGGTGAACGGGGCGAGCTGCTTCACGCCTTCTTCCCAGCCGCCGAACAGGTTGGTCGAGCCGCGGGCGTCGATGGCCTTGATGCGGGCCGAGAGCGCTTCGCGGTCGTTGGCCGGCGTGAGGGATTGGATCACCTCGATACGGTCATCGAACGCGACAATGGTCACGCGGTCATCCTCGCGGAGGCCGTTGACGATGCGTACGGCGCTTTCGAGCGCGGCCGCGATCGGGAGGCCGGACATCGAGCTCGAGCGGTCGATCACCAGGGCGAGGTCGAGGGGGGCGCGGGGGGTCTCGCCGAGGGAGGCGGGTTTGGCCGGGGCGACGATGCGGACGAGGACATGCGTCGCATCGGCGGCGGCGCGGAGGAAGCCCTTCTTGAGGGGCAGGATTTCGATCTTGGGTTGGTTCATGGGAGGAATCATGACCTCCACTATGTGCCACCCCTCTTAAAATGTCAACACCGACAGAGATACTTTTATATAATTAGCACACGAAAGTTACTGTCATAATTACAAATACTTGTTCATCAATGCTTTGCTGAAATTATCCACGATTTCTTGCAGTTCGTCTTTGGTCGGCGAAATCCGACTGTCGATATTGAAGTGGGCTTCGCACCAGTGGGTTAAGCGAAGTTTCGTCCATCTTTCGGTTTTCGGTTCGTCTCCCCGGGAGGTCGGATTGAAGGCCAGGAGCTGTTCGAAAAGGCTTCGGGCGGCCGGGGAGAGATCATCGCGCATCATCTCCTTTTTTATCATCAGACGGAGGGCGTCGGCCGGACTCTCTTCGCTGTCGGCGATCTGGCGGAGCTGCTGGACGGTCGAGTAGCTGGATTTACGGCGGAACTTGGGCGACGACATATCCGGCGACTCGTCGTCGCGGGCCGAGAACATGAGCGGAGAAAAATCACGGGCCGACCTCGCGGCTGGTTCGGCGACCGATTCGGCGTTGCTGCCCCGTGTGCGGAAGAAAAGCTTTTCCGCCTCGGTGGGCGTGGCTAATTCGTCGATCAGCTTGTTTAATTGCGCGACTTCGCGGTTATCGTGCAGGAGCGTGCGGATGCGATCGAGGTCCCAGCCGCGTTCGGCCAGGAGACGCGCGAGGAGCAGCTGCCTCACCTGGAGGGGGCCGAAGTTCGCCTTGCGGCGGTCGTCCGGGGCGCGCTCGGGCTTGGAGAGCAGGCCTTCGTAGGCGTAGAAGCGCACCAGGCGCTCGGTCGAGCGGTGGCGATCGCCGAACCCGAGGGAGGCGAGTTTATCCGAGACGAAGGCGGCCAGGTCCTCGGCGGTGCCAAGGAATTCCTCGTCGTTCAGTTGGGCGGATAGCTTCAGCATGGTCTTCGAATAGAGACATTCTGCTGTCAGCATCTCGGAAAGGGCAATAATATAGTGAAAACGTGCCTTTCAGATTACCCCTAAAAAGAAGCAGGCCGTCCGGTATCGGACGGCCTGCGAGCCGGCTCCCTCTGAGGGGCGCTTAGGAATTGTGGCTGTAGCCTTCTTCGCCGTGGTCCGAGATATCCAGACCGCGGGCTTCTTCTTCCTCGGTCGGGCGGAGGCCGATCAGGGCCTTCACCAGGTAGGCGAGGATCGCGGTGGCGACCAGGGAGATGATCAGGGTGACGCCGATCGCCTTGAGCTGTTCGAGGTACAGGCTCTTGCCCACGATGTCCTTCAGGTTGGTGGCGAGGTTGGCGTTGACGTCGGTCGTGGCGCAGATGCCGGTCACGATGGCACCGAGGGTGCCGCCGACCGCGTGGACGCCGAAGGTGTCGAGCGCGTCATCGTAGCCGAGCTTGGCCTTCAGGTAGACCACCGCCAGGAAGGGTACCACACCGGCGAGCACGCCGATCAGGACCGCAGAGTTGACGGACACGAAGCCCGCGGCGGGCGTGATCACGACCAGGCCGGCGACGGCGCCGGAGCAGAAGCCGAGGACGCTGGCGTGCTTGCGGATGATCCACTCGAGGGCGGCCCAGGTGAAGGCACCGACCGCAGCGGCGAGGGTCGTGGTGGTGAAGGCCTGGGCGGCGACACCGTCGGCGGCGAGCGCCGAGCCGGCGTTGAAGCCGTACCAGCCGACCCAGAGCATGCCGGTACCGATCGCGCAGAGCACCATGCTGTGAGGCGTCATGGCCTTCTTGCCGAAACCGATGCGGGGTCCGAGGATGATGCAGAGCAGGAGCGCGGACCAACCGGAGGTCATGTGCACCACGGTGCCGCCGGCGAAGTCGATCGCCTTGATGGCGGCCTTGGCGTTCCAGACGCCGTTCATGTCACCGGTGATACCCCAGATCGCGTGGGCCATCGGGAAGTAGACGAGGAACATCCAGCCGAGCATGAAGAGCATGACGGCGGAGAACTTCATGCGTTCGGCGATGGCGCCGACGATGAGGGCCGGGGTGATGATCGCGAACATCAGCTGGTACATCGAGAAGACGTTCTGGGAGATCCAATAGGCGTAGTCGGTGTTCGGGGCCGAGTTCACTCCGTTGAGGAAGAAGAACTCGCTGCCGCCGAAGAAGTGGCCGAGCAGGGTGCCGTCGAAGCTCTTGCCGAAGACCAGGGAGTAACCCACGGCCCACCAGAGGATCGCGACCAGGCCGGCGAGACCGAAGCACTGGGCGACGACGGAGAGGATGTTCTTCGCGCGCACCAGGCCGCCGTAGAAGAGGAAGAGGCCAGGGAGCGTCATGAAGAGCACCAAGGCGGCGCAGACCATCATGAAGCCGTTATGGCCGGGAGCCGCGACGCCGACGGTCGGCGTGGTGAGGCCGGCGGGAATGGCGCCCTTCGCATCCTTGAGGGAGGCGGTGGGATCGCCGTTACCGATGGCAGCCTCGAGGCCGGCGATACGCTGTTCAAGCGAAGGCGCCGGAGCGGGCGGGGGAGTAGCAGCCGCCGGAGCGGGTGCGTTCTGCGCGGACGACAGATAGGGCACTGCCGCCAGAGCGAGGATGGTGAGAGTTCGTAGCAGGGAGTTCATGGCGAGTGCTCTTTCGCAACCCCCGTGCCAACCGCCACCTTTCGAGCCGATGACTTGATTGTGCCTAAAAACAGTCTCAACGCGACCGCAGGCCTGCTCGAAAAAAAGCAGGCCTGTGGTCAGCTACCCGGAAAAACGGGCTTAATTGTGGGAATAGCCTTCTTCGCCGTGATCCGCGATATCAAGGCCCTGCGCCTCGGCTTCTTCGGAAGCACGCAGTCCGATGGTCGACGCGACGATCTTCGCGATGATCCAGGTCATGACAAGCGAGACGACGACGCAAAGCACCATGGCGAGGAGCTGGCCCTTGAGCAGGCCTTTCGCGACCAGCGCGCCGCCGGTCGGATTCGCCTGCGCATTCATGAGCAAAGCCGTCGCGAGCGCGCCGATGGTGCCGCCGACGCCGTGTACGCCGAAGGTATCCAGTGCGTCATCGTAGCCGAACTTCGGCTTCAGGACGGAGCAGGCCCAGTAGGAGATTGTTCCGGCCAGCACGCCGATCAGCACGGCGGAACCGCCGGAGACGAAGCCTGCGGCGTTGGTCACGGTGGCGAGGCCGGCGATCGCGCCCGAGCAAAGTCCGAGCACGGAGATCTTGCCGCGATGGAGTTTCTCTACGACCGCCCATGCGAGCGTGGCCGTGGCGGCACCGAGCGTCGTGGTGAGGAAAGCCTGGATGGCGATGCCATCGGCGGCGAGGGCGGAACCAGCGTTGAAGCCATACCAGCCAGCCCAGAGCAAGCCGGTGCCGATGACGCAAAGCACCATGCTGTGCGGGGTCATCGGGCGTTTGCCGAAGCCGGCCCGCGGGCCGACGAGGATGCAGAGGAGCAGCGCGGACCAGCCCGAGGTCATGTGCACGACGATGCCGCCGGCGAAGTCGGCGGCCTTGAAGGAAGCGTCCGCGTTGGCGATGCCGGAGAAGTCGCCGGTGACGCCCCAGACGGCGTGCGCGACCGGGTAGTAGACCAGAATCGTCCAGAGGAAGGAGAAGAACATGACCGCAGAGAACTTCATGCGCTCGGCGACGGCGCCGATGATGAGGGCTGGGGTGATCGCCGCGAACATGGCCTGGAAGAGGGCGAACGTCGCGCCGGAGATCCGGTTATCATAGGCGCTCGATTCCGCGCCGAGGCCGGCGAAACCGAAATGCTCGCCGCCGCCGAAGATATGTCCGACGAAGCTGCCGGCGTAGCTCTTGCCGAAGACGAGGCTATACCCGAAGGCCCACCACATGAGGATGCCCATGGCGGTGAGGGCCAGGCACTGGGCGGCGATCGAAAGCACGTTCTTGCCGCGAACTAGGCCTCCATAAAAAAGGAAGAGGCCCGGGATGCACATCATGAGGACGAGCGCGGAACTCACTAGGACCCAGACGTTGTCGCCGGTAGAAGGAGCAGGGGTGGCAGAAATAAGCATGTTGCGGCTTATTAAGCAAAATGCGTGCCATAAAACAATCAGGTCGGGCAACTCGCTTGCCTTCATTGGATTTCAGGATTAATTTATTTTTAACCATGAATAGACTGCTTAAAGTTAAGCACGCTGCCTTATTTTGTGCATTATTTTCCACACAACTATCGGCAGCCGAAACCTCTCCGGCCAAGAATTGGGTGTTCGCCGCTGATTATCAGTATCGGGCCTCCGATGCGGTCAGTCATTCCGGCGGCGTCGCTGGTGAGTTCGGACGTTCTCGTACGGGCGCCGAGCTGATCTACCAGACGCCGGATCGGGCGATCGACTTCGAGTGGTATAAGTACGCCAACCGTTTCAGCGGCGCGATCGCCGGCTCCGATCGTTCGTACGGCGATTCGACCGACGTCATGGTCACAGGGTTCCGTCAGTGGGATTGGAATCAGAAGTACGCGGTCCAGCTGATCTATGCCCTGGAGTTCGCGGCCGAAGAGGGCGTGAGCTTGGGTAGTTCGCATCGCTGGGGGCTGGGCGCCGCCGCGCGCTGGCGCCCGGATGCCGAGACCGATCTCGCCATCGGCGTTCTCTTCGAGGATCGCTTCGAGGCCTCCATCCTGCCCATTCCTTATGTCAAGGCCACCTGGCGTCCGTGCAAGCATGCGGAAGTCGAGCTACGTGCCACCGGCCTGCAGAACGGGATCATCGTCCGCGGTTTCTTGACCGAGGATCGCGCTACGACGGTCGACCTCACGGTCGCCTACGAGACCTTGAGCTTCGCGCTTTCCGACGGCAGCTACGGCTCGCGCGCGGTGGCCATCGGTGAAGTGCCGATCCGCGTCGGCATCACTCAGTTCCTCGAGAAGTCCGGCACGTGGTTCGTGCGCGGTTCCGCCGAATGGGTCGCCTTCGCGCGACACAGCTTCAAGCATGACGGCGAGACGCAGGGTTCTTTCCAACCCGGCGCCCAGTGGGGCCTGGCCGCGCGCGTCGGCGCCCGCTTCTGATCAGAATCGGCGTGCCGCGAGCACATGGAAGGCGATGATCGCCAGGAGCCAGATCAGGTTCATGGCGATCAGGCCGCAGCCGTTTGCAGCCATTCGTCGCGTCGGCGTATGGCCAGTTCGAGGTCGTGGGTGCGGAGCGAGCGTCGGACGCGGCGCTTGGTGAAGTCCGCGAGGTGCTCGGTATAGTGCAGCCACCAGGTCCCGTTGTTGTTCCAGAGGTGGTGCAGGCGGTTGTCCTCGCTGACGCGGATGGACAGCTTAGGGGTGGCCGGTCGGGCGGTGGTTTCGTTGGTGTTGATCATGGTGGGCGGCTTTGGAAGGGGCGCGCATCACGATCAATCCACGGGGGACTGGGTTTTAGCCTTTCGGCTCTCATCTCGGTTCCTTTCGGTTCCGATGACCACCGCGGCCCTTGGGGGCTCGGTTGGTGCAGGTTCGGCTTTCGCCCGTCCTGCTCGTGATGCGTCTGATAATGAACTGCCGATACTCTGGGCGATCCGCCCGGGAAAAGCAAGTCCGGCCTGGTCTACAGAGTGTCATAAGAGATTCCCCGATCGCCCCTGCCTGCCCGGGCTTGCGGCCGTATGGGGCGACCGCTAACTTGGCGGCGATGGGTTTCTTCCGTTTCCGAAAAACAATCCCGCTCGGGAAATTCTTCCGGATCAACGTCTCGAAGACCGGGACTTCCTTATCGGCCGGACGTCCTGGCGCGACGATCAACGTCCGCAAGGATCGCGTCGACGGTACGGTCGGAATTCCCGGCAGCGGACTTTCTTATAAGGAACGACTTTCGAATCGCGGCTGCGCGTCGGTGTTCGTCTTCATGCTCCTGCTGGCGTCCGCGCTCGCCGGCGTCGTCGCGTGGGCGCGCTGAACGCGAAGCCGCCGGAGAGGCTTGCGCTTCTCCGGCGATCGACGCCGCAAGTGCCCGGGAAAGGACTCGAACCTTCATGCCTTTAGAGGGCGGCGGATTTTGAGTCCGCTGCGGCTGCCATTTCGCCACCCGGGCGGATTGCGGACGTGCATTCACTCCGCGAGCGTCGGTGCGTGCAAGAAAAACCGTGCCTGTCGGCCTGGCGCGCGTCATGCGAAAACGCGGACAACAAAAAAGGCGCTCCTTGCGGAGCGCCTTTTGGCGTGAATCTCGGGAGAGATTACTTGGCGCCGAGGATCGCGTCCTTGGCGGCCTTAGCCACGCGGAACTTCACGACCTTCTTAGCCTTGATCTGGATGGTTTCGCCGGTGGCAGGGTTGCGACCGAGGCGAGCCTTGCGGTGGACGAGGACGAGCTTGCCGAGGCCCGGGAGCGTGAAGGAGTTCTTCGCGTTCTTG
>CAIXQT010000110.1 GCA_903921665.1 uncultured Opitutia bacterium | reverse complement strand
TCGAGCAGCTCGCGATGCTGTCCGGTCGAGACCAGCAACGGGCGCACCTTGCCGGAGCGACGCAGTTCGGCGAACACCGGCGCGAGCTTGATGCACTCGGGGCGCGTGCCGACGATGAGGGCGAGGGAAGGTGTCATCTAAGAAAGAGTGGGGCTGGGTAGGGCGGCGATTGCCATCGCCGCCGTTCGAAGCCGAAGGAGGGGAGTCGGCGGGTCTTAGCCAAATGAATCAGAGTTCACTGTCGCCTAGCGAACGGACGTGATGGCAATCACGTCCCTACCCAAGGCAGGCACTTCACCGACAATCTCGTGCGACTCACTCGAGCGGAACCTCCTCGCCGTCGGCGAAGAAGCTGTGGGCTTCGAGGCGCAGAGAACAACCAAGCGCGGTGACGAAGGTGATGTCGTTGCCGGTCGCGATGATGCGGCGACACCAGGAAGGTTGCTTCGAGCCGTAATGCGAAGAATGCCACCCTTCCCCGCCGTCCGGAAGGGCCGACACATATTCCTCCGTGGACGGAGCGGAACAGGCGACGGTCAGCTGCTCGAGGCCTTCGCGCGTGCGACCATGCCAGCGCAGGGTGAAGCGACCATCCTGCTTCAGGAGGCCAGTCAGGCGATCGATGATCACGAAGCCGTTGGCGACCTTCACGACGCGACGCCGGGCCTTGAACCCAGGGAAGCCGAGATGGGAGGCCGTGACGCCATCGAACTGCCAGCGCACGTCGCATCCGACCCATGGCAGCCACAGGAAACGGCCGACGCGACGCATGGAGTCGAAGTCGCCGACCGTGACGAGATTATGGAAGCGGGAGGCCGCCAGTCCGTCCCAACCGCCGGGCGCATTATAAGAGTAGGTTCCCGGGTCTTCGGCGATCCACTCGCCATCCCAGCGGAGCGAGACGTGCAGTTGGTCGGCGTGCGACGGGCGCGTGCGGAACTCCGCCGGAGCGCGAAAGAAAAGCGTGCCGCGCGCATGGCGCAGCTGGAAGACGCCGGCGTCGCGGAATTCGGCGGGGAGTCGCACCGTGGGGTCGGCGCTCGCGGAGACCGGTCCGAGCAGGAGAAGAGCCGCCTCGTCCCAAGGACCCGCAGGCAGGCGTTCACCCTTGAAAAGCACGAGGGCTGCGCCGACGGCAGGGCGGAAGTCCTCGAAGGGGCAACCGCTCAGCGGCAGGATATTCGCTCCGTCATCGGCGCCGTAACGCGGGACGGTGCCGTCCGTTTCCATCAGCGCGGCTAGGAAGTCGGTCGCCGCGACGGCCTGGGCTCGCACGGCTTCGGGCAAAGTGTCGCGCACGGAACGCTCCACGACCTCGGACCAGGTCAGCAGCTGGAGGAGCAGCCGATGGTAGTTCGTCGAGTGCTGGCTGAACCCGCCATCGGGACCAATCAATTCCGCGCACTGCTTCGCGAGGGCCGCCATGCCGTCGCGATACCAAAGCGAGGCGCCGGCAAGGCCGGGCCAGAACGTGGCGGCGGTCTGCAGCCCGATGGCTTCCGAGATGCCGTGGTTGTTCTGCTGCGAGAGCGCGTAATCCAGATGGAAGGCGATACGTCGGCCGGTGGCGTCGGCGAAACGGGCCGCGAGCGTCAGCCGCGCGTCGGTCGTCGACGGGTGATCGCGAAAGGCCTGGAGGGCGAACGTGACCGCGATCAACCGAATGGAGGCTTCTTGGCCGCACATCCAATTCGGCCCGCGGTTAGGCGGGTTGCGCGTCATCCAGTCCTCGAGCGTCGACCAGAAGAGCTCGACGTGGCGTTCGTCGCCGTCCCGAAACCAAGCCCGGACGAGCGCATAGGCCCAAGAGAAACGGGAGAGTTCCCAGACGCCCTTGATGTCATCGGAACCGGCATCGCGGAGGCGGGACCAGTGGGCGTAAGGGTCGGTGGAATGGCCGGTCAGGACGCTACGGGTCCAGCGATCGGGGCGCCCTACTTCGACGAGGCGATCGGAAAAGACGCGGGCGTAACCGCGAGCGAAAGCGGCGGCTTCGGCCACCGGCGTGTGGCCTGCTTCGACGGACCACGCTTCGAGCGGCGGGGTCAGGTGGCTCCGGTCCAGGTTGGCGATCGGCAGACGCGGTGCGGACTTACGCCAAACGGAGGGATCGAAGCCCGGTGCGAAATCCTTCCACGGGCGCATCGGCGAACGCCATTCCCACGCGCCGAGCCTGCGCTCGCACGCCCAGCGGACGCGACGGGCAAGCCAGCGCGGACCGAGGTGATGGAGAAGAGGGAGGAGCACCTGAAAGCTAGAGGACTGAGTCGATGACTGAATCGAGGGCTGAATAGACGAACTCGCTAGAGGCTTAGTTGACCAGAGGCTCGGAGGCTCAGAGGGAGAAACAAACTAGCTGGCAGGTTGACAAGTTGATCAGTGGGCCAGGGGACAAGGGGGCTTAACTCAAGGGGAAACCGGAGACCGGATGATTGGCTGGGGCTTTTGGTAGGGCGGCGATTGCTATCGCCGCCGTTCGGGACCGAGGGCGCGAAGTCAACGGGTCTTAGCTAGGTTAATCCCACTTCAAAGTCGCTCGGCGAACGGACGTGATGGCAATCACGTCCCTACCCAAGGCAGCCGCCTCTCTGCTTAACAGAGCGTCTGGGCCTTCAGTTCCGCACCGCACCCCGCGTATCAATCAGCTTCTTGCCGGCGAGTTGGGCCAGGGTGAGGCCGGCGAACGCGCGGTGATCGACGAGGAGGACGACGACGGAGGCACGGGCGAGCGCGTCGGCAAGCGAGACGAGTTCCGCCCTGCCCTGCAGCGCCTTCGGCAAAGCGGTCACATGCGGCTCGACGGCGAGCACCTTCAGGCCGGCATCCGCGAGGTGCGCTGCGATCTCGACCGCGGGAGATTCGCGGAGGTCGTCGACGTTCGCCTTGAAGGCGAGGCCGAGGCAGGCGACGATGGCGTCCTTGCCGGCAGCGGCGCGGACCTGGGCGACGACGTGATGCGGCTTCGAGTCGTTGACCTCGCGGGCGGTGCGCAGGAGACGGGCTTCGGCCGGGGCGGCGTCGACGATGAACCAAGGGTCGACCGCGATGCAGTGTCCGCCGACACCGGGTCCGGGCTGGAGGATCTTCACGCGGGGATGGCGGTTCGCGAGACGGATGAGTTCCCAGACATCGATGCCCAACTTGTCGCAGATCAGTGAAAGCTCGTTGGCAAAGGCGATGTTCACGTCGCGGTAGGCGTTCTCGGTCAGCTTCGCCAATTCGGCCGTGCGCGCATCGGTCAGGAAGATCTGCGCCGTGCAGAAGGTCGCATAGAGGTCGCGGGCCTTTTCGGCGGCCGCGGGAGTCAGCCCGCCGCAGATGCGATCGTTGGAGACGAGTTCCTTGAGCATCTGGCCGGGCAGGATCCGCTCAGGACAATGCGCGTAGAGCAGGCCGTCCGCCTTACGACCAAGCTTCGCGAGTTCGGCCTCGAGCCAGCCTTTCACTTTCTCCGTCGTGCCGACGGGCGATGTGGACTCGAGGATGACCAGGTTGCCGGCGACGACGAACGGAGCGATCGAACGAGCGGCGGCTTCCACGAACGACAGGTCCGGGACGCGGGCGCCGTCAGCCGAGGCGATGAACGGCGTCGGGACGGCCAGGATGAATACGTCCGCTGCGCCCGGCGTGGTCGCGGCCTTCAAGTTGCCGGATTGCACCGCCGCCCGCACGAGCACGTCGAGGTCAGGTTCCTGGATATGGATACGGCCGCTGTTGATCGTCTCGACCACCGAGGCGGAGACGTCGACGCCCAAGACGCGGCGTCCCTTCGTCGCGAAGATGGACGCGGTCGGGAGACCGATGTAGCCGAGGCCGAGGACGCAAAGGGAGGACATTGGTATCGAGGAAAGGAGGATACGAGAGTATCGAGTATGGAGTATTGAGTATAGACTGAGACAGGTGACGGAGACCTATTCGCTTTAAGGGGGACCGGAGACCGGATGATTGGCTGAGCGGAACACATTTTCTAGTCCCGGGTCTCGGCAGTCGGGAGCCAAGTTCAGGTGTTCAGGTACGGGTACAGGTTCGGGCGTTATCACTGTCTCGAGGTAGGGCTGACCATCCTTGGTCGGCCGCGGTCGAGCAGGGATACTCGAGCCTACCCATGGCCATCACTCCCCCGATACTCCATACTCTATACTCCATACTCTCACTTCATTCCCTGCATCCGGATGCTCCAGCGAGACACTTCTTCGATCTCATCGAGCGTGACGGGGGCGGGAGCGCCGGTGCGGACGGCGGAGAGGAAAGCGCTGAGCGCTTCGACATGCCCTTTGCCGCGGGCAGGGCCGCCCAGCCAGAAAGGAAGCGCGGATGCGCCGGGCAGATGGGTCGAGCGCAGCGACTGCCAATGATCGATCTCGGCGGACCAGCCTTCGCCCGAAACCGCAAGGCGCTCCTTAGGCAGATGGGCCGGCTGATCGGTACGATAATTAAGGATGGCGAGATCGCCGTTGGCGAAGCTGAGTTCGAAGCAGCCGCCATCTTGACCGTCGGCATCGCGCGTCAGCGTACGAACGGCGACGATCGCGCTGCCGGAAAGGAAACGCAGGAGGTCGACGAAGTGACAGGCTTCGCCGACGATCCGTCCCCCGCCCTGCTTCGGGTCGAGCGTCCAGTGATCGGCCGGTAGCCGACCCGCATTCACGTCGACCGTGAAACGACGGGCACCTGAGCGGGCGGCCAGAGCGGCACGGAGGCGGAGCGCCAACGGGGCGAAGCGGCGATTGAAGCCGACGGTGAGGATACCCGAAGACGAGCGGGCGACGGCCATCGTGGCGTCGAGGTCGGCCTCGGTGAGCGCGAGCGGCTTCTCGACCCAGACGTGCTTGCCGGCCCGGAGCGCCGCGCGGACGAGCTCGCCATGTTCTCCATGACGGGTCGCGATGAAGACCGTCGAGACCTTCGGATCGTCGAGCACCGCGGTCACGTCGGTGGTCGCGGTCGCCGCGGAGCCGGCGAGCAGCCTCGCGGAAAGGCCGTTGGCGGAGACGAAGGCGGAGGGCGACGCGCCTTGGCGACGGAGCGCCGGGACGAGGACGCGGGCGGCAAAGTTGCCGCAACCGATGACGCCGATGCCACCGGTCATCACGCCATCCCGGTCGAGCCCGGGAATCGTCCGGGCGAGCGCGTCGTTGGCGGAGGCGTATTCGATGACCAGACCGAAGGCACCGGGCCGACGCAGGTCGTCGTAAATCTTAGGTGATTCGGCGAACGCATGACGCGACGTCAGCAACGGGGTGACGTCGAACGCGCCGGAGCCCATGAGCGCAAGGACCTCGTCGAAGTTGGCGCGGGCGGAAGAAGGATCGGCCGGATCGGCGGAGCCGTAGGAGCGAGAGACCTGGAACGAGACCTCGTTCTGATAGAAGTCAGCGCGGTTGAGCGTGAGACCCGTGACGCCCACGAGCACCACCCGACCCCGACGACGGCAGAGGCGCGCGGCTTGGTTGACTGGTTCGTCCGAGGCCGTGCTGGCGGTAATCAGCACGCCCGCCGCGGCGGAAGGAAGCAGCGATGCCAGTTGGGCTAGGTCATCCGGGGCGAGTGCGCCCGCCTGTCGCGCGACGGCTCGTTTCGCGGCGTCGGGATCGACGCCCACGACCGTGACTCCTCGGGCTCGGAGCAAACGTACGGCCAGCTGGCCGATCAGGCCAAGGCCCATGACCACCACTGTCTCGCCGGCTCGGGCGTCGATGAGGCGCAGGCCTTGCAAGGCGAC
>CAIXQT010000109.1 GCA_903921665.1 uncultured Opitutia bacterium | reverse complement strand
CTTTTCGGCGAGGAAATGGTCGATCGGATTGTTCGCGGGGAAGCCGGGGGCCAGCGCGGGCACCGCGGTCTCCGGGGTACTCGCGAGCCACTGCTTCGCGGCCTCGCGGCGCTTCTGCCAGTATTCGCCTTGGCTGGCGCGGGCGGCGGCGCGGGCGGCGGCGTCGACCCGCGCGAGGCGTTCTTCTTCCTGCGCGGCATAGGCGGCCCAGCCGGCGTCATTGTAGGAAGGGGTTTCTCCGGACGGAGAAAGCAGTTGCCAATCGGTGCGTCCCGCGAGGGAGATCGCGGCGATGGTCTCGCCGAGTTCAGGGCGACGGCGGCCGGAGACCTTGCCCTTGTTGAGGATGACGTAGCCGACGACGGATTCGAGCACGATGCGGTGCTCGCCGCCCTTGGTCTCGAATTCAGCCCAGGCATCACGGTTGCCGGGCGCGGCGAAGCGGAAGTCGCCACCGAGGTCGAGGTAGACGTCCTGCTCCTTGACCGGCTTGTTGTCGGTGCCGGCGGGTGGAAAGGGCGTCTTCGCGATGAGCTGGCCGTCGACGAAGAGCGCCGAAGCGCCGCGACCGCGGAGAAGGAGGCGGTGCTTGCCGGCGGGGAGCTTCACGACCCCGAGGGCGCGGAGGAGGTAGGGATGGCCGCGTTCGACGCGCACGCCGGTGTCGACGTATTTCTCCGGCACGCGGGCGAAGCCGAAGGCGGGCGCGATGTAACTGTCGGTCACGGCGAGGGGCTTGTCGGGCCAGACGTTGGCCGTCGGCTTCCAGTCTTCGCAGAGTTCGACGCGGATCTGGCCGTTCGTAACGGAGGTCCAATCAATCTTCGGCGCCATGCGGGCGACTTCCGGCGCCTTGGCGGCCTTGGTCCCGCTGGCGCTGTCGTTGCCGGCGTTGGGGTTCGGTCCGACCTGCGCGACTTCGGTCTTCGCGACCGGGGGCAGGGTGGTGGCGAAGCGTCCGGCGATTTCCTGCGAAGGTACGAGCGCACGATACAGGCGGATCTCATCGATCGCGCCGCGGAGGCTGCTGTTGGCGAGGCCGCCCATCGAAGAACCGATCCAGACGGGAGCGTCGTCGACCACGGGCGCATCGGTCGTCTCACCGTCCATGTCCCACGAGCCTTTGATCTCCTGGCCGTCGATCCAGCCGCGGATGCTCTCCGGCTTGCCGAATTCGTAACGCACCGCGACGTGGTGCCAGCGTCGGTCGTTGGCAAAGCCCGTCGGGGTGGTCCAGCGGTGCCACTTGACGCCGCTGCCGGACGGTGTCGCGAAGAGGAAGTTGAGGCAGGCGGTCTCGTAGAGGACGCGGAGGCGCAACGCCCAGTTCTGGTTGCTGGGGTTGGCGGCCTTCGGATCCGTGCGGCCTTTGCCGATGACATAGGCGTTCTCACCCTTGCGCAGCCCGTCGGGCTTCACCCAGGCTTCGAGGGTGATGGCATCGCCGTTCTTGAAGTCGAACACGCTGGCGGCGCCGGGGTCCTTGATCTCGAGGTGGGAGCCATTGCCGTCGAACGAAGCGGCCACGTTGGTCTGTTCGAAACGCGGATAATCCGGTCGGCGCGGACCAGGTTGTTTGAACGTCACGCCGCCCGCGGCGACGACTTCAGGTCGGGCCGCCCCGTCGAACGTCCACGTCGGCACCGACTGGGCCGAAGCCACGGCGGCAAGACCGAGGAAAAGGGGAGCGAGACGGCGCATCTTCAGATGGGACAGGGTAGGGACGGAGGGTGTTCCGCCGGTGGGTCAGATTGAGGTCGCCAGAAGCCTAGGGTCAATCCCTAGGGAGGGATTGCCTGCAAGGCCGGCGGGCTTAGTTTCGGCGGATGCCTTCGACCGCCCGACGCCTCGCCGGTTTCACCGAATCCGTCATCCGCGGGATGACCCGCCTGGCCAACCAGCACGGGGCTATCAACCTGTCCCAGGGTTTTCCCGACTTCTCCCCGCCCGAGGAGCTGCTCGCGGCCCTGGAGCGCGCCACGCGTGGCCCGCACCACCAATACGCCGTCACCTGGGGCGCCCCGCGCTTCCGCCAGGCGCTCGCCGCGAAGATCCACCGCTTCAGCGGGCTGGCGATCGACCCGGATCAGCACCTCGTCGTCACCTGCGGGAGCACCGAAGCCATGATGGTCGCGATGATGACCGCCTGCAATCCGGGCGACAAGGTGATCGTCTTCTCTCCCTTCTACGAGAACTACGCCGCCGACGCGATCCTCTCGGGCGCCGAGCCGATCTACGTGCCGCTGCGGGCGCCGGATTTTCAATTCGATCCTGATGAACTCGCCAAGGCCTTCGCGCAGAAGCCTAAGGCGATCATCGTCTGTAATCCGTCGAACCCCTGCGGCAAGGTCTTCACGCGCGACGAACTCCTGACGATCCTCCGTCTCGCCGAACAGCACGACGTGTTCGTGATCACCGACGAACCCTACGAGCACATCGTCTACGCGCCGAACACGCACGTCCACTTCGCGGCGCTGCCCGGCGCGTTCGAGCGCACGATCACTTGTAACTCGCTCTCGAAGACGTATTCCATCACCGGCTGGCGCCTCGGCTACGTCCAGGCCGCTCCGCACGTCATCGCCCAGGCCCGTAAGGTGCACGACTTCCTGACCGTCGGCGCCGCGGCGCCCTTGCAGGAGGCCGCCGTGGCGGGTTTGGAGTTGCCCGATTCCTATTACGCCGGACTCGGCCAGCTTTACTCCGGCAAGCGCGCTTTGTTCACTTCAATCATGGCCAAGACCGGATTGAAGTTCACCGAACCGCAGGGGGCCTATTACTCGCTGCTCGATATCTCGCCGCTGGGTTTCAAGACCGACACCGAGGCCGCCGAATGGCTGATCAAGGAGATCGGCGTCGCCGGCGTTCCGGGGTCGTCGTTCTTCCGCGAGCCCGAGCATCGTTATATCCGTTTCCACTTCGCCAAGAAGGAGGACACGCTGAGGGCCGCCGGGGAGAAGTTGGGGCGAATAAAAAGTTAG
>CAIXQT010000108.1 GCA_903921665.1 uncultured Opitutia bacterium | reverse complement strand
GGCGGGAAAGTTCGGATTTTTTCGTCACCACATACCCCAATTGGCCTATGGCTTTGTTGATGAGTCTTTTCATTTAGGGTCTTGGTTCTCTACGTTGAAACTCTTCCATCGTCGCGGCTTTATCGGAATTGATGCCGCTGCGGGCGAAGACTTTGAAGAAGGTCATGACGACGATCTTCATATCGAGCCGGAAGGTGCGGTGGTCGACATACCAGACATCGAGGGCGAACTTCTCCTCCCAGGTGAGCGAGTTGCGGCCGTTGACCTGCGCCCAGCCGGTGACGCCGGGCTTCACTTCCATCCGACGCGCCTGGAAGGGGCTGTAGCGAGACACATAGCGCATGAGTAGCGGACGCGGGCCGACGACGCTCATGTCGCCGAGGAGGACGTTCCACATCTCGGGAAATTCGTCCAGGGTGGTGGAGCGGAGGAACTTGCCGAAAGCGGTCAGGCGCTGCTCGTCGGGAAGCAGTGCGCCGTCGGGGCCGCGCGCATCGGTCATGGTGCGGAACTTGACCATACGGAACGGCTTGGCCCGCAGACCGGGTCGCTCCTGGATGAAGAGCACGGGCGAGCCGAGGCGCAGGCGCACGAGGATCGCGACGACGAGCAGGAGCGGCGCGAAGCCGATGAGCCAGCCCGCCGAGAAGACGATGTCGAACGCGCGCTTGAGCATCAGCGAGCCGAAGAAGCAGGAAGGTCGATCAGCTGCACGGTGGCCTCTTGGATGAAGGCGCCGCCCGCGAAGGCGATTTCATATTCCAGCGCGGTCGCCCAGACAGGCAGCACGGCGGGGAAGACGGTCTGGCGGGGCTGGCACACGATGGTGCTCTCGGTCCGATGGCCGGGGCCGACGAAGCGCAAGGTGACGCGGGTCTGCGCCTCGGGCAGGCGCAGTTCGTCGGACCAGGTCCAGAGCTGCAGCCGCACGAGGCGGGCCTCGCCGGGCTCGACCGGCACGACGACCGGACCGACCTTGCCCGTGGGCGCGATCAGGCGGAGTCCGCTTGGCAGACGGTCGGCCTTGTTCTTGGAAGAAGGCGCGAGGTCGATCGGCAGCTTGGAGGCAGGGTCGCTGAAATCATAATGGTCCAGCAACGGCTCGTCTTCCGCCTGCTGCGCGACGCGGTAAGCCAGCCAGCCGGCCGGCACCTCGGTCTTCGCCCAAGCTTCGAGGCCGGGGCTCGGACCGGCGGCCAGCACGCGCTCGGACCATTGGGCGCGCGGATTCTCCGCGGGGAACTTGCTCCAGCGCACCGGTGCGCCGTACGCGCCCCAGTTGCGGTTGAAGGTAGATTCCTTCGCGAGGTAAGTCTTTTCGGCGGCGGTGAGTCGCGCGAGGGCGGCGAGGCGGACGCTCTCCGAAGGCGTCACGCGACGCGCTTGCACGGCTTCGCGATAGGACAAATACAGTTCCCAGGCTTCGCCGAACTGTCGGAGTCGCGCAGACTGGCGGGCCAGTCGGGCGGCGGCCGCGGCGGTGGACTTCGGCTCGACGAGCAAGGCGTCGTGCGCTTCGCGGAGGAGAGAGCTGATCGTGGCGATCTCCGCGGGCGAAAGCACCAGCGCGCCGCGCTGATCGTGGAAGTGGCGAAGGAAGGCGTCTTTGCCGCCGCGTTGCGCATCGCGGCGCCAGGCGTTCTCGAGCTGACCATAGGCCGCAAGCATCGGATCGGCGCCAGGACCATAGGCGGCGTCGAACCATCGGCGGAGCAGCGCACGTGTATCGGCGGCGCTGTCCTCGAGCAGCTTGGCGGCCAGCCACAGCTTCGGGGCGTCGAAGGCCCACACGGGATAGGCTTCGGCGTACCAGCCGGTCGCGCCCGCGGTACGCGTGGCCCGGATGGACTGGATGAGCGCGGTCAGGTTGACGCGCGGCGAGGCGACCTCGGCTCCGTAGAGGTAGTCGTAGACGCCGACCCGGCGAGCGCCGGACTTCGCCCAGGCGGCGACGTTCGCGCGGTCCTGCTCAGCGAAGGCGGCGTCGCCGTAGCCGATACGCTCGGCGCAGACCCAGGGGAAGATCGCGGGGCGGACCGGGATCGTGGGCGCACGCAAGGTCTGCATGTAAGCCAAGGTGCCGATCGCATGACGTTCGCCGCTCAGGTCGCCCTCGGGCGCCCAGACGGAATCGGCCACGCCGTTGAGGAAAGCCATGACCTGGTTGGTGCGGACCGGGCGATCGCGGAACCAGCCTTCGATGGGAGCGGCGTCATCGAACTCGAACGTGTCGTTCACGCCCAGCGGCACCGCGAAGGCGTCGGGGTGCTTCTGGAAATAGTCGCGGGCGAAGCGCGCGCCGACCGCCGCGGCTTGCGGGTGATCGAAGCGCGGGTTGGGCTCGAAGCCGGAACCCTTGGGCTCGGTGCGGAGGCCGTCGACCGAAGCGAAGAGCGTCGGGTCTTCCTCCCAGACCTTGCGGTCGAAGGCGCGGTAGAGCCCATGGGAGAATTCCGGCGCGCGCCCGAAGCCGACCGAGCAGGCCCAGTCGAAGGAGAGTTCGTTGAGTCCGCCGAGCTCGCGCCAGCGGAAGTCCGGGCGGAACTCATCGGCGGACGGGAAGCCGAGCTGATAACGCGACGTCCATTCCGCGCCTTGCGGGCCGGGCATGGCGAAGAAGATGCCGAGGTGCTGCTCACAGAAACGGCCTACGGCGATGCGCGTGGCGGCGGGATTGTTGCCGACGAGATAGACGGAGCGGCCGACGACGGCACGGCGCGCGGTATCGCCCTCGGCGACCGGGGCCGAGATGCCGGCGAAATCAGCGCCGACGGTGTTGCCGACATAGATCGCCAACTCCGGACCGCGGACGCCTTTTGTCTCGTTCTGGATTACTGGGCGGACGCCGGTCACGCGTTCGCACCAATCGGCGAGCGTGCGGGCCGCGTGCCACTCATCGACCTCCGGATTGGCGGGCACGACGATCGGGGCCCAGCGGCCGGCTTCGAACAAGCCATCGGCCCGAAGCGACGATCCGAGGAGAAGGAAGCAGAGGAGCGCCAGGAAGCGAGACATGGGGTTCGCCGAGTTATCGGCGAACCCAGAGTATCGAGTATGGAGTATTGAGTATAGGGGAAATTTAGAGGCAGAGGGCACATTCTCGTGCCTTGGGGTAGGGACAGCACCACGTGCTGTCCTAAGTGCAAAGGTGAGTTAAGGGGTAGGGGTAGGGATAGGGGTTGGGGCAGGAAAGCATTTCGGGTGTCGGCCCCGGGTGGCGGGAAGAAAGAGCCCAACCGCCCATCGGTAACCGCTTCCAGCTTTAATGGGTAGGGTCGGGACCGCGTCACGACATAGCGGCCTCTGCCTTGGGTAGGGCGGTGATCGCTATCACCGCCGTTCGAGACCGCGGGCGGGAGTCGTTCGGGTCTTAGACAGTTGCGTCGAAGTCGCGCGTCCAACCGCGAACGGACGTGATGGCAATCACGTCCCTACCTTACCCCGATACTCCATTCTCTCGCTCACTTCCCCACCAACGCATCGAGCAGGTCCTGTCGCCACTGCTTGGCGTTAGGATCCCAGACGCCGAAGCCAGCTTGGTATTCCCAATAGGCCCAGGTGAAGCCGTTGGCCTCGGCGGTATCACGGACGAAACGCGTCCAGCGGACGCGGGCAGGCTGGTTCGGGTTCGAACCGGCCGCGCCGAATTCGCCGAGGAAGATCGGCCGGCCTTCCTGCTTGGCCCAAGCCTGCGCGAGGGCGAAGTCCTGACGGATCGCAGCCTGCTCGGCGGGCGTGCCGTCCCAGCTGTCGCCGTCCTTCCATTCCTTCGACCCCTTGACCCACGACGCGTTCTTATGGGTGAAGTGGAACGGGGAGTAATAATGGATGTGCGCGATGAGATGGCGGTCATCCTTGGGGAGCTGCAGGTCCTTCAGCTTGGAGATCTGGTTCCATTGCACGCTGCCGACATGCACTGCGCGGTCGGGATGAAGCGGGCGGATCTCGCGTAAGGCGACCAGTAGGTTCTGGTTCCACTCCTCGGCGGTGTGCTTACCGTGCGGTTCGTTGCTGAGTTCCAATTGCAAGGCGTCGGGATAGCCGGCGAAGCGGAGGGCGAGCTGTTTCCAGATACCGGCGAAACGGGGGCGCTGTCCGATCGGGTCCAGGTCAAGTGCGTCGAAGTGATGGACGTTGAGCACCACCTGCAGGTCGGCCTTGAGCGCGGATTTCACCAACCCTTCCACGCGGGCGAGGAACGCCGGCTCGATCGCGTAAGGAGCATCGCCGGAGGCATAATCGGCCCAGCG
>CAIXQT010000107.1 GCA_903921665.1 uncultured Opitutia bacterium | reverse complement strand
TCATCTCCCAGGTCAGCGCCGAGACGCCCAACGATCTCCGTGACCTCGGCGCCAAGGTGGCCGGCAAGGTCGGTCCTGCGGCCGTCGTCGTCCTCGCCGCCGTCTTCGGCGACAAGGTCTCCCTGGTGGCCAACTGCGGTCCGGACGCCGTCAAGGCGGGCAAGGCTGCCGGCAAGATCGTCACCGACGCCTGCGGTAAGCTCGGCGGCAAGGGTGGCGGCAAGCCCGACGCCGCGATGGGCGGCGGCACCGATGTGTCCAAGGTCGCTGAGGCTTTGGCGAGCGTCGCTTAAGAGACATTAGGGCTAGGGCTGGGGCTAGGGCTAGGGCCAGGTAATACTGGCCTTAGGTAGGTATTGGCGGTTAGCGGTTGGCGGTTGGGAACACAGACGCTCAAAGGGAGACCGGAAACCGGGTAGTTTGCTACGGACATATGAAACCCCAGCCAATCATCCGGTCTCCGGTTTCCCTTAGTGTGTCATGATTTCGCCTCGGGTGGCAGGTGGCAGCCCCAGGTGGCCGGTGGCGGGACATCCGCCCTCTGTCATCGATTCAGCCATCTGTCATCGATGCATTGATCGATTCAGCCCTCCATTCAGCCCTCAACGCAGTCCTCCACTCAGTCCTCCGTCATCACCCTTACTCCTCTCATTGCCTCCGGCCCACAAGCCCTCTATTCCTCGACTCATGCGCCTCTTCTCCCTTCTCCTCCTGCTCCCCCTGACGCTCGCCGCGCAAAGCGGTCATACCAGCCACAGCCCTAAGCAGCACGTCCGCATGCAGGTCGACGCCGATCATCTCGCGCTTCCTGTCTCGATCTCGATCAAGGGCAAGGACCGCGCCGTCGTCGACGCCCGGGTCGACGCGATCCGCAATGAACTAGAGAAGCGTTTCAAGGATCAGCCGGGCTGGGAACTTCGCGAGATCTCCTCGGAGTTCGCGCGCGCCGAAGCCAAGTCCTACGTCTCTCGCGGCAACAACGGCAGCAAGCTCTTCGGTGACGACGAGGACAAGGGCGACGTGACTTACGTCGCCCATGCGCGCTGGGAACTCCACACCGAAGCCGACAAGGGACTAAAGGGCCTCGAGATCCTGCACAGCAAAGCGGCCGACCTCGTGAAAGCGAAGAGCGACGACGAGAAGCAGTCCGTCGGCAATCCGGAGTACGTGCTGACGAACCCCCAGGACTACCGCAACGAACTGCTCGATCAGATCAAAAACGATTTCGAAGAAGCGAAGAAGCACCTGCCCGAAGGCCAGTGGACCCTCGATGTGTCCGGCCTCGCCGGCCCGGTCAACGTGGTGGCCCTCGGCGGCAAGCGCTTCGAGGTCAGCCTCGCCTACCGGATGGCTTTCCTCACGCCGAAGCCAGAAAAGGCCACGAAATAAGGCTTTTCGGCATTAGGCCGCCCGGCTTGTCCTTGCCCTTCCCGGAAGGGCGCCTAGTCGTCATTCATGGCCATCCGCCGCCTCACGCTCGTCGTCAACCGCACCAAGCCCGGTGTGGATGACATCGTGCGCGCGGTCCAGGAGGCCGCCCAGAAAGCCGGCGTGACCCTCACGGTCGCGGACGGCTGGCCGGTCAGCCGCGCCACCCTCAAGGGGGCCGATGCGTGCGGCGTGGTCGGCGGCGACGGCACCTTTCTCGGCGTAGCCGAGGCCGCCGCGCTCGAAGGCGTCCCGCTCTTCGGCATCAACCGCGGCAAGCTCGGCTTCCTCGCCGCCTACCCGAGCGAAGACGTCGGCGCTTCGCTCCAATCCATCCTCGCCGGCGACTTCCGCGTCGAGAAGCGCGCGCTCCTCGAGATCCGCTTCGCGGACGGTAGTTTCGCCCTGGCCTTGAACGACCTGGTCATCAAGACCCGCGATGTCTTCCGCATGGGCCGTTTCTCGGTGCTCGCCGATGGCGCCCGCGTGAACGAGTACCGCGCCGACGGACTGATCCTCGCCTCACCGACCGGGACTTCGGCCTACAACCTCGCTGCCGGCGGCCCGCTCGTCGACCCCGCCGCCTCGGTCATCGTCCTCACGCCGATCTGCGCGCACACCCTCTCGAACCGCTCCGTGATCTTCGACGGCGAGACCGAGCTCGAGATCCGCAGCGAGGACAGCGCCTTGCTCGGCCTTTCGGTCGACGGCCGCGAGACCCTCGAGGCCCAGCGCCGACTCCCCCTCATCATCCGAACCGCCAAGGTCCAGCTCGCCCTCCTGCGTCCGAAATCGCTCACCCATTTCGACGTCCTGCGGAGCAAGCTCAAGTGGAGTTGAGAC
>CAIXQT010000106.1 GCA_903921665.1 uncultured Opitutia bacterium | reverse complement strand
GCGCATGGTCGAGATCGCCCGCAAGGAAGGCGCCACCGCCATCGCCCACGGCGCCACCGGCAAGGGCAACGACCAGGTGCGCTTCGAGCTCACCTGCGCCGCCCTCGCCCCGGACCTTGAGATCATTGCTCCTTGGCGTAACGAAGCGTTCCGCAAGGACTTCCCCGGCCGCGCCGAGATGATCGCCTATTGCGCCGACAACAAGATCCCGGTCGAAGCCAGCGCCAAGAAGCCTTACTCTTCTGACCGCAATCTCCTGCACATCTCCTACGAGGCCGGCATCCTCGAGGACCCGTGGATGGACGCCTTCCACCCTTCGAACAAGGCCATGTTCAAGCTCTCCGTCTCCCCGGAAGACGCCCCGAACAAGCCGGAGTACGTCGAACTTGAGTTTCGCCAGGGAGACTGCGTCGCCGTCAACGGCAAGAAACTCGACCCCCTCGGCGTCATGCGTACCCTCAACAAGCTCGGCGGCCGTCACGGCGTCGGCCGCGTCGACATGGTCGAGAACCGCTTCGTCGGCATGAAGAGCCGCGGCGTCTACGAGACCCCGGGCGGCACCATCCTGCACTTCGCCCACCGCCAGATCGAGTCCCTGACCATGGACCGCGAGGTCATGCACCTGCGCGACTCGCTCGTCCCCCGCTACGCCACGCTCGTCTACAACGGCTTCTGGTACGCTCCGGAGCGCCTCGCCCTCCAGGCCCTCATCACCGAGTCGCAGCGTAACGTCAGCGGCACCGTCCGCGTGAAGCTCTACAAGGGCAGCGTCTATGTCGCCGGCCGCAAGAGCCCCCGTTCGCTCTACAACCCGCACATCGCCACGATGGAAGCGGATCCGACCAAGGCCTACAATCAGGATGATGCCACCGGTTTCATCCGCCTCAACGGCTTGCGTCTGCGCGTGAACTCGAAGGTCAACGGCGTCGCGAACCTCAGCAAGACGGTCCGCTAAGCCGCTCGGTCAGCCAAGAAGAAGGGCGTCCCGATCGGGACGCCCTTCTTGTTTTAAACTGGAGGCGCGGGTCGGAATTGAACCGACGCATGGGGCTTTTGCAGAGCCCGGCCTTACCACTTGGCTACCGCGCCTTAAGACTGACAGGACGACAAAATGCCTCCTTGGGGAGGGCGTTTCAAGGGTTTTGTGCGAGGGCTTCCCTTTGGCCGTAATATCGCCTAAGAACGGGGCATGAACCAGCCCCAGCCAGCCTTTCGTGTCGGTCTCGGGTATGATATCCACCCGCTCGTCGGCGGTCGCCGCTGCGTCTTGGGTGGTGTGAATATCCCTTCGGACGTCGGCCCGGACGGGCATTCCGATGCGGACGTGGTGCTGCATGCCGTCGCCGATGCGATCCTGGGCGCCGCCGGCTTGCGCGACATCGGGCATTATTTTCCGAATACGGATGCGGCCATCAAGGGATTGGATTCCGCCGTGATCGTGAAAAAGGCCGTCGTCGAAGCGAAGGCTAACGGCGGTTGGGTCGTCGGTAATATCGATGTGGTGATCATCGGCGAACGGCCGAAGGTCATGGCCTACGTCGACGCCATGAAGGCCAAGGTCGCTGAAATCATCGGCGTAACCCCCTCGCAGGTGGGCATCAAGGCCACGACCAACGAAGGAATGGACTCGATCGGGCAGGGGAAGGCCTTGGCGGTGCAGGCTATTTGCCTCGTTTTTAAGGGCAATTGATTGGCTTTTAACGGTAATCTAAGGTTCGGGCTTGTGTTTTAGGCCTTAAAATCGAATAGTGAACGACCCTTCAGTAAGAGGGGCACCCTATGGAAAAGACTCTTATCATCCTCAAGCCCGACTGCATGGAGCGCCGTCTTTGCGGCACCGTCTTGGCTCGTTTCGAAGCCGCCGGTTTCGACATCCAGGCCAGCAAGATGACCCGCCTTACCTCCGCCCAGCTCCGCGAGCATTACGCTCACGTCGCCGACAAGCCGTTCTATCCCGAGATCGAGGCCTTCATGTCCTCCCGTCCGGTCATCGTCGCCGTCCTCGTGGGCGACAACGTCATTTCCCGCGTCCGCGAACTCCTCGGACCGACTAATTCCAAAGTGGCCCCCAAGGGCACCATCCGTGGCGATTTCGGCACCGAGATGATGCGCAATGTCTGCCACGCCTCCGACAGTCCCGCCGCCGCGGATGCCGAGGTCCGCCGTTTCTTCCGTCCCGACGAAGTCTTCGCCCCCGAGGCGAGCCGAGTCTAAGCGTAAGCATAGCAAAATAAGGCCCGCAGTTCGCGCTGCGGGCCTTATCTGTTTGGCAGTCAGGCGACGTCGGTCCAGAAAGACCGTATGGAGTTCCACTGTCCGGAATGCGGCCTGCCGATCGAGACGGCCGACCTCGCGCCGGCGCAAGGCCTCGCGGTCTGCCGCTTCTGCGAGAGGCCGTTTCCGCTTGCGGCCTGCCAGGCCGCCGTCCCTTTCGCCCAGCGGAACATCGTGCCCGAGCTGACGCCGCCCAAGGGCGTGGACGTCGTCGAGACGATGGACGGCTTCCGGCTGACGCTCTCGTCCCGCAGTTGCATCGCGTTCTTCCTGGTGCCGTTCACCTTGTTCTGGGCGGGCGGTTCGCTCGGCGGCATCTACGGCACGCAGATCGCCAAGGGTAAGTTCGAGCTGCTCCAGTCGCTCTTCGGGCTGCCTTTCCTAGTGGGCTCCGTCTTCCTGATCGCGGTCACCGCGATGGCCGTGGCCGGGCGCTCCGTCGTCGAGCTCGCGGGCGGCCGCCTGAACCTGCGGACCGGCGCCCTGGGGATCTACCGCACGAAGTCGGCCGACTGGCGCGACGTGCGCGGT
>CAIXQT010000105.1 GCA_903921665.1 uncultured Opitutia bacterium | reverse complement strand
CTCTCGCTCCAGGATTTCGTGAAGCAGATGTACTCCAATGATTCTACCGGCGACTGGACGGCCTTCGGCGACAAGGCCAAGGAGCTCAAGTGGGTCGACAACGTCATCGAGCGCATCGAGGAGACCGCCGTGCTCGACCTCTTGCCCGTGCCCGTCGCGCCGACCGCCATGCCGATCCCGCAGCCGCCGACCCGCACCGAAATCTCCGGCGTCACGTCGAAGGTCGACGACAAGGGTCGTCCGTATTTCGAACTGCCGGCCCTCGCCAACCCGTTCGACGCCTGGTGGCTCTACGATCCGCAGGGTCTGTATCGGGCGCGGTAAGCGCAGCGCGGCAGAGCCGCGCGGGGAACTGCTGGCATGGTGAACGGCTGCGAAGCAGTCGCGGCCGGAAGGCCGCGTGGGGTTCTGCTGGCACGCTGGCAGGCTGCGAAGCAGAGGCAACATGAGGTAGGGGCGCGACTGCGTCGCGTCCGTTCGCGGACGGATAGGCGGTATCAGGGCGGCTGGCTATGGCCCGACGATTCGTCCACCTCCGGTCTCCAACGGCGGTGATGGCAATCACCGCCCTACCCATATCAGGTGGAAGCGGTTGGCGGTTAGCGGTTGGGAATGACAGACCCAGCGACCCTGGAATCGGCTGCCTCATCCATTCAGCCCTCCATTCAGTCCTCAACGCAGTCCTCCACTCAGCCCTCCCGCTCGAGTGTCTTTTCCCGTTCCTATCCGACTTGCACCGTCTGAAATAGGCGGCTTGATGGTCGGATATCCCCCCTATGCGCACCTCGTCGCTCCTCGCCCTTCTGGCTTCGCTTGTCTTCGTGACGGCCGCCGAAGACGGCCTCCAAGTCTATAATTCCCTCTGCGTCGCCTGTCACGGTCCCGACGGCAAGGGACTCAACGGCCTGCCGCCCCTGGTCGGCAGCGACTGGCCCAAGGGGCCGGCCGCGCGCTCGATCAAGATCGTGCTCAACGGCCTGAGCGGACCGGTCGACGTCGCCGGCAAGACCTACAACATCGACATGCCCCCGCAGGGCGCCGTGCTCAGCGACGAGAAGATCGCCGCCGCGCTCACCTACGTCCGCAAGACCTTCGCCAACGGCGCCGGCGCGGTCACCGCCGACGAGGTCAAGGCCGTGCGCATCGCGACGGCCAAGCGTACCACGCCTTGGACCGCCGCCGAGCTGCTCAAGGATCATCCGTTCCCGCCCACCAAGTCCCCGCTCAAGCATCTCGTGGCCACGGTCTACGAGGGCAAGTGGAAGGAGATGCCCGACTTCTCGAAGCTCAAGCCGGTGCTGATGGAAGACTTCAACGTCGGCATCCTCGACCCCGCGCAGTCCGGCCGGAAGGACGGCTTCGCGGTCGTCTGGACCGCGCAGTTCGAGGCGGCCGAGGAAGGTAAGTACATCTTCACCTTCGACTGCGATGACTTCGGCGCCCTCTACGTCGGCGGCGAACGCATCGCCGAGGTCAAGGGCATCGGGCCCGTCGGCGGCCGCGCCAAGGAAGTCCCGGTCATGCTCAAGAAGGG
>CAIXQT010000104.1 GCA_903921665.1 uncultured Opitutia bacterium | reverse complement strand
TCTCCAGGCCGGCGGAGCGCGCGTTGAAGAGCAGCTTGGCCGCGATGGTCTGGCCGTTTTCGAAGGTGTCCATGCGGTCGAGCAGCATCAGGTAACCGAGGTGCAGGATGCGGGCGTTGCTCTTCGCGAACCCACAGTGCTTGAGGTCGAAATGGGCGTTGGCGCCGCGGCAATGGAAGAAGGTACGACGTCCGGTGGACTGCACGGTCATCGCGTCGGTGTAGGACGTCGGGTGATCTTTGCTGAGGTGCAGCATTCCGACGTCGATTCGGTGGTTCTGGCAGTCGCGCTTGATCCACTGGCCGTTGGTGTCGTCGCCGACGAGCCCGCAGGAGGAGAGGGGGAACTCGACCTTCATCGCCGCGAGGTCCTTGAGGACGTTGTAAGGGCCGCCGCCGTTGGAGCGCGATTCGCTCAGGATGCTCGCGAGCATGTCCTGGACCGGGTAGCCATCGATGACCTTGACGTAATCGACGATGAAATTGCCGGCGGCAAGGATGCCTTGGCGAGGAGTTTTGGGCATGAGAATTTAGAGCGAGACGACGGTGCCTTGGGCCTGCGACTGCAGGGCGGCGGCGAAGATCTCGTGGGTGGCGACGGCTTCGTCGGGCGTGGCGCAGCCGAAGCGGCCGTTGAGCAGGCCGGCGCGTTCCATCAGGTAGGCGGCCCACATCTGCTGGATGACGTCGGCGAAGCCGGGCTCGAAGATGCCGCCGGTGACGGTCTTGAAAGGCGTGCCGAAACCGAGGTCGGTGCGCTTCCAGAACTGTTCCTTGCCGCGTTCGAAGAGCCAGAGGGCTTTCGTGTCGGAAGTGCTGTAGCGGACCCCGCCGTCGGTGCCGAGGATTTCGATGTACCAAGTATTAGTGGCGCCGGGCATGAGGCGCTTCATCTCGAGGCGCATGGGGACATCATGTCCGCCGACTTTGATCCAGGTGTTGAGTAGCGCGTTGTCCCAGGTGTCGCAGTTCGTGACGCCGCCTTTGCCGTCGGGACGCTGCGGGTAACCCTTCTGGAGCTGGGCGAAGACGCGGGAGGGCTTCCAGCCGAGGCGGAGGGGAATATGGCAGGCGTGCATACCGAGGTCGTTCAGGGCGCCGCCTTCGCCGCAGAGGGCGTTCATCCGCTTCCAATTCGCGGCCTTGGTCGGGTCGAGGTCGCTGCTGTGGTGGAAGCCGGAGACGACTTCGAGGACGCGGCCGATCGTGCCGGACTTGGCGACTTCGAAGGCGCGCTGGGCGCCGGGGAAGAAGGGCATCTCGGAACTGCAGCGCACGAAGCGACCGCTGGCCTTGGCGGCGGCGTGGATGCGACGGGCGGAGGCGAGGTCGATGCCAAAGGGTTTCTCGGCGAAGAGGTCTTTGCCGGCGGCGAGGACGTCGCAATACAGCTGCTCATGCAGGTTGTGCGGGACGGCCACGTAGACTACGTCGACGTCGGGGTTGGCGAGCAGCGCCTTGTAGTCGGTGGTCTTCTGCGTGCAGGACGGGATGCAATCGAACCACGCGAGCGTGGCCGGATTGAGGTCGGCCACCGCCGTGAGGACCGGACGGACGGAGACGTCGGTGAGCGCGCACCAGCGGGCGAACGCGCTGGCCATTTCGCGACCCATGAGGCCGCCGCCGATGATGCCGATGTTGACTGATTTCATGATTCGAAAAAGGGGGTGGGGGATGGGTTACTTGGCGGAGGCGGTCGGGAAGTCTTGGGCGTAGCGGGAGAGTAGGTCGTTCACGTTATTGGCGACGATGTAGATTTTGCCTTTGATGGTCTTGGTTTCGCCGGGTTTGAGCCCGCCGATGCGAAAATCAGAATGCAGACAGCGGGCCACGCCTTGGAACAGTTCCTGATAGGGCTCAAAAGCAACGGCGAAGATTTGTTTCTCGTCGCCGCTGGTGCAGCCGATGAGGCCATTGCTGGGCACCAGGGGGCTGAGCGGACGGGGGTTCACGTCGGTGCGAGGTACTTCCTTCGGGCACCAGACCTGGCCAGGGATATAGCGGGCTTCTTTGATCCAAGGCTTGATGGCGTCCATGCGGGCGAACTTGCCATCGAGAAAAAGGAAGCACTTCGGCAGGTAGTCATCGAGGTCCTTGCCCTTGTTATCATAGCCGGTGAAATCGCCGAGCCGGATGCACGGCTGCGCCCAGTGGGCCACGGAGACGGTGGCCGTCGGGTTATGCGCGGTGATGGCGAAGGTGACGTCATCGCGGCTCGCGGTGATGGTGTGGTTCACGATGACGCCGTCTTTGACCGAACAGCGCAGCTTCATCGTCTTCTGGTCGGCACTGAGCGAGAGGAGCTCCGTCGTGTGGCCGATGGTGGTATCGTGCCAGTCAGCGGTCGTGGAATTCGGGCGGCAATACGCCTCGAGATAGTTGATACGGATTTCGCCCTTCGGTAGGTGCGGGCCTTGGATGACCAGATAGTTCTTCTCACGCGCAAGGGTGAGGTCGCGGGTTTGGGCGACGGCGAGATTGCCGAAGAGGAGAAGAGCTAGAAATAGTCTCATGGGCGATTGAGCGATACGGTTAAAAGAGGGAGGATGGATGGTGAAAGATGGGATGAGGGTCTTAGTAACTTCTGTTCGTTATCTTCCATCGTTCATCCTTCATCTTTGCTTCCTCGCGGTACGCTCTCGCCAGTAAGGTCACAGGTTGGAGGAGGGAGATGGGTGAGCCGGCTTGGCGGAGGCCACGGGCGATCTGAAGGTGGCACCCGGGGTTGGCGGTGGCGAGGACCGATGCGCCGGTACCGATGACGTGCCCGACCTTGCGGACGAGGAGCTGCTCGGACTGCTCGGGCTGGGTGATATTGTAGATGCCGGCGCTGCCGCAGCACCAGTTGGCCTCGGGGAGCTCGACGAGCTTGAGGCCGGGGATGAGCTTCAAGAGGTCGCGGGGTTGCTTGGTGACCTTCTGGCCGTGCGTGAGGTGGCAGGAGTCGTGGTAGGTGACGGTGAGGTCGCCCAAGCCCGTCTGCGGAGCGCGGCAACCGTGTTCCATCATCCATTCGTGGACGTCGCGGAGCTTGGAATCCCAGAGTTTCGCCAGCGGCGCGTAGGCTGCGTCCTCGGCGAGCAGGGCGCCATAATGACGGAGATGATTACCGCAGCCGCCGGCGTTCGTGATGATGGCGTCGAACTGCGACGGCGGGAAGAGGTCGATCATCCGCTTGGCCAGCGTCTTGGCTGCGTCGGCTTCGCCATTGTGGGCATGGAGCGACCCGCAGCAGGGCTGGACCGGCGGGGTGTGCACTTCGCAGCCGTTGGCTAGCAGGACGTCCGCCGTGTCGCGGTTGATGTCGGCGAAGACGAGGTCCTGCACGCAGCCGGTGAGTAGGGCGACGCGGTGCTGCTTCTTCGCCGGGGATTCGACCGGGCGGATGAGCTGCGGCGAGAACTTCGTCGCGATCGTCGGGCACTGGGGCTCGAGGCGACGTAGGTCCTGCGGAAGGAGCTTGGTCAGGCCAATCTTCCGGAAGGCGGTCTGCAGGCCGAGGCGCTGGGTGAGCCAGAGGAGGCGTCCGACGAAACGGAGCAGGCGCGGGCGCATGAACAGGCCGCGGATGGTGACCGTGCGCCAGAAGCGGCTGGTGAAGGTCTGATTGAGACCAGCGGACTGGACTTCGGCGCGGGCGGTCTCGAGGAGATTGGAGTAATCCACGCCGGCGGGGCAGGCGGTCTGGCAGGCGAGGCAACCGAGGCAGTAGCTCATCTCGTCGGCGAAGGCGGGCGAGATCTTCAGTTCATCGTCGGCCACCGCACGCATGAGCGAGATGCGACCGCGGGGGCTATGGCGTTCCTTCTTGGTCGCGTCGTAGGTCGGGCAGGCCGGGAGGCACATCCCGCAATGCATGCACTGCTGGAGGATCGAATAATCGAGGAGCTTGAGCGAAGGCTTCATCCCTCAGTCGAAGATCTTGCCGGGGTTGAGCAGGTTCTGCGGATCCCAGGCGCGCTTGATCTCGCGCATGAGGTC
>CAIXQT010000103.1 GCA_903921665.1 uncultured Opitutia bacterium | reverse complement strand
ATCTCACCGATGGTCAGGCCGTGGACGTAAGGCGTCTCGTAGGCGCCGACGTAGCTACGCCACTTGCGATCGAGGAAAGGTCCGTCGACTTTTTCGCCGCCGAGCGGGTTGGGGCGATCGAGCACGATCACGCGGACCGGACGAGCGAGCGAGAAGCACGCCTCGATCACATAGCGCATGCAACTGATATACGTGTACGAGCGGGCGCCGACGTCCTGGAAGTCGATGAGCACGACGTCGAGGCCGGACAGCATCTCCGGCGTCGGTCGGCGCGTCGCGCCATAAAGCGAAAAGACCGGGAGGCCGGTACGCGCGTCGCGGGCGTTCTTGACCGAGATCTCTGCCTTGGCGTCGCCGTCGATCCCATGCTCCGGTCCGAAAAGCTTCACGAGCTTCACGCCGGGCGCGCGCGCCAGGACGTCAGCCGTCCGCTGACCAAGGCCGTTCACGCCGGCGCGATGCGTGACGAGACCGCAACGCAGTCCTTGGAGCCGAGCGAAGCCCTCGGCGGCAAGGACGTCGATGCCAAGCATGACCTTGCCGGTGATCGGCGCGGCGACACTGGGCGCAGAAGGGCGCGGCGCGACGGGCGCTGGGCCGGCGAAGCCACCACCTCCGCCGCCGGCGCATCCGGTGAGCGTGGCGACGCCCAGCGAACCTAAGGCGGTGAGGTGAAGAAACTCGCGGCGGTCCATGGGAAGCAGTGGCGCCATCATCAGCCGAACGCCGGAGGGTTCAAAGTCCGAATTCGAAAATCCGTTTGCAGGCGACGGCCCACGCCGACACCTTTCCGTCATGCGCGTCGCCCTCCTTGGTTCCGGTCGCGGCTCCAACGCCGACGCGGTCCTCCGCGCCCAAGCCGAAGGCCGCCTAGGCAAAGCCAAGGTGGTCGGCCTCTGGTGCGACGTCCCGACCTGCAAGATGCTCGAGCTCGGACCGAAGTACGGCGTCCCGGCACGCTTCCTCGATACGGGGCCCTTCAAGACGAAGTTCTCGCCGGAGCGCGAACAGGCCTGGGCCGATGACCTAAAAGCCGCGAAGGTGGATCTCGTCGTCCTCGCCGGCTTCATGCGGGTCATCAAAGCCCCCCTGCTGGACGCCTTCGCCGGTCGCATCATCAACCTCCACCCCAGCCTCCTCCCGGCCTTCCCCGGACTCGACGGGATCGGTCAGGCCTGGAACGCGGGCGTCCCGGAAGCCGGTTGCACCGTCCATTGGGTCAATGCCGAGATCGATGGCGGCGCCCACCTCGGGCAGACCCGGGTCACGCGCGAAGCCGCCGACACCCTGGAATCCTTTGCCAACAAGATCCATGCTGCCGAGCACGTCTTGCTCCCCGCCGTGATCGCCCGCCTGAGCGAGACCCTTTCCTGATGATCGAACTGAAGTGCCCCATCCACGAAGACATGGTCCAGCCGCTGGAAGACCATTTCTGCGAACTGACCCGCTCCTCTTGGATGCTCTTTCATGAAGGCCCCGGGAAACCTCACTTCGTGATGGGCTATTTCGACACCAAGGCCGAAGCCGACGAGGCATGGGCCGGCTTGCGCAAGGCCTTCAAGAAACTGCCCGAGGCCTATGAAGAAACGGTCATGGCCGACAAGGACTGGAAGGAAGCCTATAAGGAGCACCTCAAGCCCTGGGACCACGGCCGCCTCCATTGGGTGCCCGCCTGGATGCGCGGCAAACATGTCGTCCCGAACGATGCCGCGGTGATCTGGTTCGACGCCGGCCTCGCCTTCGGCACCGGAGATCATCCGACGACGCGTCTCTGCGCGATCCGCATGATGGACTTCCTGGAGACTCACCCCGCCGCGCAAGTCTCGGTCACCGACGCCGGCTGCGGCTCCGGGATCCTCGCCCTCTCCGCCGCCAAGCTCGGCTGCGGACGCATCGCCGGCTTCGACCGCGATCCGGAATCCGTGCGCGTCAGCATCGCCAATCGCGAAGACAACGGCATCGCCGACGAGGCGGTCGCCTTCCACCACGCCGGCCTTGAAGAAGGCTTCCGGCTCACCGGCCGGGCGGACGTCGTGCTCGCGAACATCATCAGCGACGTGCTCTGCATCTACGCCGACAACCTCGTCGATTCCGTCAGCCCAGGCGGCGTCCTCGCGCTCAGCGGCATCCTTGCCAAGGAACAGGACTCCGTGCGCGCCCACTTCGAAGCCAAGTGCCGGGAGGCCTGGGGTGACGGCATGAAGTCCGACGGACGCATCATGGGCGAATGGAGCGACGTCGCTCTCTTCCGTCCGCTCTGAGGGTTTGCTTCGCCCGCCCTTCCCGCTTCCCTCGCCTTATGCACGAAGTCACCGCCCAACGTATCCGCTACGGCCGCATCATCGCGGTGGCGTTCGGCCTGCTTTGCCTCGGCCTGGGAATCAACGGCCTCCTCGGCGGCTTCAACTTGGGCCCTCTGCATATCCCGCCGCGCTGGGATCCGGCGGTCGTCACCTTCCCCGTCGCCCTCCGCGCGGAATCCTGGTTCTTCATCGCCTACGCCGGCTTGCTGTTCCTGCCCTGGCGCAGCCTGCGCAACCCTAAGCTGTGGCAATGGCTCTTCGCGCTGCTCTGCGTCACGTCCGTCGCTTTCGCGTTCATGATGATCTGCGAAGTGATGGCCAAGAACTACATCGCCCAGAACGCCCACCTGAAGGCGAAGATCCCCGTCTTCCAGGCGATCCTGCTCTTCCTAAGCCTCGGCCAGATCCCGCTCGAACTCTTCAGCCGTAAGCCGGAGCTGCTCGACTGATCAGAGCGCGGCGACCATCTGGCGCCAAGGGATGAACCAGGGCCAGACGAGGACGATCACCAGGAAAGAAATAGTGATACCGGCGGGGACCTCCGCGTGTCTTCCATCAATCAGTCGCGGGAGCACGTACGTGAGCAGCCAAACCGATTTGTAGATCACCTGAAAGGCGAGCAGCCAGAGGAGGCTTCCCGGCAAGACCACGCCGAGGACGGAACAAGCGAGGATGGCGAGCCATAGGGATCCGACCAACGTACGCCATCCGGCACTTTCCACGAACGCTCCCTGATCCGTGGCCGACGGCTTGAGCAACGTGGCGAAGCCGACTGGGACCAGAATCAAAATGTTCGCCCAGTACAGATACGTCACCGGCGACATAGATTAGAGCGCGGCGTGCAGCGCCTCGGCGCGGCGGATCGCTTCTTCGAGCGTCGGCGCGGTGACGGTGATGTGGCCCATCTTGCGACCCGGAGCGGCCTTGCCCTTGTCGTAAAGGTGGAGCTTGGCCGAAGGATCCGCGAAGACCTTGGTCCAGTCGGGCTCCTGGCCGTTACGCCAGACGTCGCCGAGCAGATTGACCATGGCGGAAGGCGCGAGCGGCTTCGTGCCGCCGAGCGGCAAGCCGCAGACGGCCCGGATATGCTGTTCGAACTGGCTGGTTTCGTTCGCGTCGAAAGTCTGGTGGCCGCTGTTATGCGGACGGGGAGCGAGCTCGTTGACGACGATGCGTCCGTCCTTTACGAACATCTCGACGGCGAGCAGGCCGACGAGCTGGATCTTATCCGCGATGCTGAGCGCCAAGGCACGGGCCTCGGCAGCCGTCGTCTCGGAGATGCGGGCCGGCGAGATCGAAAGATGGAGGATATGGTTTCGGTGGATGTTCTCCGCCGGGTCGTAGACGGCGGTACGGCCATCGACGGTCCGCGCGACGAGGACCGAGATCTCCATCTGAAAGGGCACCCAGGCTTCGAGGACGCCCACCGCGCCGCCGATCTTGGCCCAAGCCGCGGCGAGATCCGCCTCGGCGGTCGGCAGCTTGACCTGCCCTTTGCCGTCGTAACCGAAATCGGCGGTCTTCAGCACGCAAGGGAACCCGACGGTCGTCACGGCGGCTCGCAGCTCGGCGAGCGAGGACACGACGGCGAAGTTGGCGCACGGGATGCCGGAGGCGCGGAGGAATTCCTTCTCGCGGCGGCGGTTCTGGCAGGTCGCCAAGACATTGGCCGAAGGGTGGCAAGGCACGGACTTCGCGACGAACTCGACGGTCGCAGGCGGGATGTTCTCGAACTCGAGCGTGATGCGTCCGCAACCCTGGGCGAAGCGCGTCAACGCTGCGGTGTCGCTCCAGTCGGCGGTGACATGCTCGTCGGCGATGCCCGCGGCGCAGGCGCCGGCCGACGGATCGAAGGTGCGTACCTTATAACCGAGACGCCGCGCGGCGATGGCGGACATGCGGCCGAGCTGCCCGCCGCCGAGGATGCCGATGGTGCCGCCAGGTTGCAGGGGACGCTCCATGGCTCAGCGCTGCTTGCCCTTGCGGCCGGGAATCGGATTATCGAGCACCGCCTTGGTCTGCGCGGCGCGATATTCGTCGAGCTTCTTGGCCAGCTTGGCATCAGCGAGGGCGAGGATGGCGGCGGCGCCTAAGGCGGCGTTGATCGCGCCGGCACGGCCGATCGCGAACGTGTGGACCGGGATGCCGGCCGGCATCTGGACGATCGAAAGGAGCGAGTCGATGCCATCCAGCGACTTGGACTGGACGGGCACGCCCATGACCGGCAGCGAAGTCATCGCGGCGACCATGCCCGGGAGATGCGCGGCTCCGCCGGCTCCCGCGATGATCACCTTCAGTCCCCGGCGGCGAGCGGCTAGGGAGTAATCCTTGAGCTTAAGCGGCGTACGATGCGCGCTCACGACCTCGGCCTCGAAGGCGACGCCGAGTTTCTTAAGGGTGTCGGCGGCGTTGACCATCGTCTCCCAGTCGGACTGAGAACCCATGATGATGCCGACCTGGGGGGCGGAAGAAAGCGCGCGAGCCATGCCCGAAGCGTGTCTCAGCCATGCCCACCTGTGAAGCCCGAAGCGTAAAAACTACTCCGCGAAAGGGACGTATTCCGGAACCAGTTCGCGGATGCCTTGCTTGCAAGGCTGACGCTCCAGGGAAAGCAGCGCCTGGACGCGGCCCAGCAGGCCGTCGAGGCCGTCGAGCGGGGGGCGGGCGGCCACGAAACGGAAGACGCGCGGATGTTCCGTCGGACGATACTGTTCGCCCTCGCACTGGAGTTCTTCGACTAGCTTCTCGCCGGGCCGGAGGCCGATGATGCGGATCTCGATATCGATGTCCGGTCGGAGGCCGCTGAGCTCGATCAGCTGGCGCGCGACGTCGATGATCTTCAGCGGCTCGCCCATCTCGAGGATGAGGATATCGCCGCCGCCGCCGAGCGTGGCGCTCTGCAGCACGAGGCCGACGGCCTCGGGAATCGTCATGAAGTATCGCTTCACCTCCGGGTGGGTCACCGTGACCGGTCCGCCCGCGGCGATCTGACGGCGGAAGATCGGGATGACCGAACCGGACGAGCCGAGGACGTTGCCGAAGCGGACGGCGAGGAAGCTGGTACGGCTGCCGGCGCGCGCCTGCATCGATTGCACGACGAGTTCGGCCAGGCGTTTGCTCGCGCCCATGACGTTGGTCGGGTTGACCGCCTTGTCGGAAGAGATGAGCACGAACTTGTCCGCGCCGTATTCCGCCGCCAGCTGCGCGACGACCGCCGTACCCAGCACGTTATTCTTCAGGGCTTCGCTCGGCTGGGACTCCATCATCGGGACGTGCTTATGGGCCGCCGCGTGCAAGACCAGATCGGGCGCGAAGCGGATGAAGACGTCGCGCAGGCGATCCGCATCGACGACGTCGGCGACGATCGGGGTAATCAGGGCGCCGGCGCCGGCGGCGATGAGTTCCTGCTCGGCCTGATAAAGCAGGACCTCGCACTGATCGAGCATGATGAGGCGGGCCGGCGATCGCGCGGCGACCTGGCGGCAAAGCTCCGAGCCGATGCTGCCGCCGGCGCCGGTGACGAGCACGACGCGCCCTTTCACCATCGCATCGATGGCGTCGTCGTCGAGCTTGGCAGGCTCGCGGCCGAGGATGTCCTCGACGGAGATGGGGCGGATGTCGCTCGCGCGGACGCGGCCGCCGGCGAGTTCCGCCATGGAAGGGACGACCAGAACGCGGAGGTTGCTGGCCGCGGCGAGCGTGCTCACCTCACGGATGCGCCGCACGGCCGAAGCGGGTAAGGCGAGGATGATTTCGGTGACGCCGTACTTCTCGGCCAGCTCGGGCATGCGCTCCGGAGCGCCGATCACCGGCACTCCATGGATATGCAGATTATGCTTGGCCGCGTCATCATCCAGGAAACAGACCGGCTCGATGCCGTGGCCGCGGCGGCTCATGAGCTCCGAAGCGAGCTGCGCACCCGCCTGGCCGGCGCCGACGATCGCGATGCGCTCGACGACGCCTTGGGTCGCCTGGCCCTTGCTCCAGAATCGTTCGCGCAGGGCGCGGATCGAGACACGGAAGCCGACGAACAGGACCAGCGAGAGGTTGAAGTCCATCAGCGCCACGCCGCGGGGCACGCTGAAAGCCTGCGCGGGATTGCCGCTGCCGATGAGCGACGGCAGCGCGAAGGTGATGGCGGTCGCGACGGCCAACGCGAAGCCCATGCGCAAGGCGTCGGGCAGGCGGAAGTAATAGAAGACCCCGCGGAACTGACCCCACGCCCCCAAGAGCAGGACCTTGAGCGGAATCAACCAGAGCAAGACCATCGGCCGCTGGACATAGAGGTAGGCTTCCGAGGCCAGCCGCTCGCCGTTGGCCGCCGTTTCGGGTCCGGCGAAACGCAGTTCATAGGCGAACCAGAGGGATAACGCCGCCAAAGCGCCGTAGGCCGCGAAGAAGAACGCGGCCCGTTGGAGGCGATTGACCGGGGTAGCCATAGGGTCGCTTTATATTCAGGACCTCGGGCTTTTATTCAATGACGATACGGAAGCCCAGGGTGCGGCTCTTCTCCCGCTTGAAAGCGCTACGGCTGGGCAATCCCTTGCCGAGAAGGGTCGCGATGCTACCACCGACGGCCGGCGCGCGTAATTCATCGGGCGCGGCCATGGTCCATTCCTCCACGTTACCTAGTAGATCGTGAAACCCT
>CAIXQT010000102.1 GCA_903921665.1 uncultured Opitutia bacterium | reverse complement strand
CGCGCTTCGTCATGAGCGCGGCTGCGAGCGCGTCGCCGAGGGCGAGCGTCAGGAGCGCGCTCGTGGTCGGCACGAGACCGAGCGGATCGGCTTCCGGGCGGGCGCCGATGTCGAGCACCACGTCGGATTGCGTCGCGAGCGGCGACTGCGTGTTACCGACGATGGCGATGATCGGGGACTTGAAGGAGCGCAGCACCGGGATCAGCCGGACCAGTTCGGCCGTGGTGCCGGAGCGGGAGATCACCACCACCGGATCGCCCGGCTGCAGGATGCCGAGGTCGCCGTGCACCGCGTCGGCGGCATGGAGGAAGATCGCCGGCGTGCCCGTGCTGCAGAGCGTCGCGGCGATCTTCTGGCCGATGAGGCCGGATTTGCCGACGCCGCAGAGCACGACCTTGCCGGAGTGCCCGGCGATGAGGTCGACGGCCTTCGTGAAGGAACCATCGAGGCGCGTGGCGAGTTCGGCGAGCGCGGCGGCTTCGGCCTGGAGGAGGGCGCGGGCGGAGTTCAGGGGAGCGTTCATGTTTATAAAGGCGATGGGTTTACTTGATCAGCTTCCGGGCGGCTGCGAGGTCTTCAGGCGTATCGATGGCGACCGGGTGATAGTCCGTGACGACCGTCTGGAAGGTCAGGCCGTGCGCGAGAAAGCGAAGCTGCTCGAGCGATTCGGTCGCCTCGAGCTCGGTCGGCTTCAGCTGTGCATAACCGGCGAGCGTCGCGCGGTCGTAGCCATACACGCCGATATGGACCCAGTAGTCGCGCTGCTTGACCCATTCGGCCGGATCGACGCCCCGGAGGTGCGGGATCGGGCTACGGGAGAAATAGATGGCTTCGCCGTTCTCGGCGCGGACGACCTTGACCACGCTCGTGGCGAGGAGGCGTTCGGTCGTGTGGAGCTTGGAGACCGCCGTCACCAGCCGGCACTTCGTCTCCTTCCAGCGCGTGATGAGTCCGTCAAGGAGCTCAGGCTGGATGAACGGCTCGTCACCTTGGACGTTGAGGAAGAACTCGCCCGGCAGGCGGTCGATGATGCTGGCCATGCGGGCCGTACCGGACGGACAGGCCGGGTCGGTGATCAGCACTTCGGCGCCGAAACCGCGGGCGACCGCGGCGACTTCCTCCGAATCCGTCAGCAACACCACGCGGTCCGCCTGGCGGACCTGCTTGGCGCGCTCCCAGACATGCTGGACGACCGGCTTACCGCCGAGGTCGAGCAGGACCTTGCGCGGCAGGCGCGTGGAGGCGATGCGGGCGGGGATGCAGAGAGTGACGGAGGGCATTTTAGTTCAGGGGGCAAGGGGGCACGTGGGCACGTGGACAAGGGGGAGAGTTGAGTCGAAAAGTCAGGGCTGGGGCTTGAGCCAGAGCTTAGCGCTAAGCAGAGGGCTTAACTCAAAGGGAAACCAGAGACCGGATGATTGGCTGGGGCCTTGGGTAGGGCGGCGATTGCTATCGCCGCCGTTCGAAACCGAGGCCGCAAAGTCGTCGGCCCTTAGCTAAGTCGAACACCCGGCTGAATCCGTTGGCGAACGGACGTGATGGCAATCACGTCCCTACCTGCTCGCGCCGGCCTACTTCCGCGCTTCGGCGGAATGGGCGAGATACCAAGCGTGGGCACCGCGGATGCCTTCGGAAAGGGAGATGCGGGGCTTCCAGCCGAGCGCGCGGATGCGCGAGACGTCCATCAGCTTACGCGGCGTGCCGTCGGGCATCGACGGATCGAATTCCAGCCGGCCGGTGAAACCGACTTCCTGGGCGATCAATTCGGCGAGCTGGCGGATGGTGAGTTCTTCCCCCGAGCCGACGTTGATGTGCCCCGCCTGGGAGTAACGCTCGAGCAAGAGCAAGCAGGCTTCGGCGAGGTCGTCGGCGTGTAGGAACTCGCGGAGCGGCGTCCCGGTGCCCCAGAGGCGGAGGGAAGCGTCGCCGCGGAGCTTGGCCTCGTGCATCTTGCGGATGAGGGCCGGCAACACGTGCGAATTCTCCAGCGAGAAGTTGTCGCCTGTGCCGTAGAGGTTGCAGGGCATCGCGCTGATGAAGTCGCAGCCGTATTGGGCCCGCGCATGGTCGCAGAGCTTGATCCCCGCGATCTTCGCGACCGCGTAGGCCTCGTTGGTGACCTCGAGCGGGCCGGTGAGCAGGGAGTCCTCGCGGATAGGCTGCGGCGCCAGCTTCGGGTAGATGCAGCTCGAGCCGAGGAACAGCAGCTTGCGGACGCCGGCGTGACGGGCGCCGTCGATGACGTTGGCGGCCATCACCAGATTATCGTAAAGGAAATCGTACGGCTCGGTCGAGTTGGCCTTGATGCCGCCGACGCGCGCGGCGGCCATCACCACGGTGGCCGGCTGCTCGGAAGCGAGGAACGCGCGGGTCGCGGCGCCGTCACGGAGGTCGAGCTCGGCGGACGTACGCGTGAGGACGGCCGTGTGGCCGGCGGCGCGGAGCGCCCGGACGATGGCGGAGCCGACCATCCCGCGGTGGCCGGCGACGTAGATCTTCGCGGCGCGGTCCATCAGCGGTTCGCGTGGGCGACCATCTTCAGGTCATGATCGACCATCTTCTGCACCAGCTGCTCGAAGGAGGTCTGCTGGGGATTCCAGCCCAGCTCACGGATGGCCTTGGCCGGATTGCCGAGGAGCTGCTCGACCTCGGTCGGTCGGAAGTAGCGCGGGTCGACGGCGACGAGCGTCTTGCCCGTCTTGCGGTCGACGCCCTTCTCATCCGCGCCTGTGCCCTGCCAGTCGAGCTCGATGCCGGCGCGGCGGAAGGCGTGGGTGCAGAATTCGCGGACCGTATACATCTTGCCCGTCGCGATGACGAAGTCGTCCGGCTGCTTATGCTGCAGGATGAGCCACATGCACTGCACGAAGTCGGGGGCGTAGCCCCAGTCGCGCTGCGCGGAAAGATTGCCGAGGAAGAGGCAGTCCTGGCGGCCGTGGATGATGTTGGCGACCGCGAGGGAGATCTTGCGGGTGACGAACGTCTCGCCGCGGCGCTCGGACTCGTGGTTGAAGAGGATGCCGTTGGAGGCGAACATGCCGTAGGCCTCGCGGTAATTGCGGGTGATCCAATAGGCGTAGATCTTCGCGACGCCGTAGGGGCTGCGCGGGTAGAACGGCGTCGTCTCGGACTGGGGCACTTCGACGACCTTGCCGTAGAGTTCGGAGGTCGAAGCCTGGTAGATGCGGACCTTCTTCTCCATCTTCAGGATACGGATCGCCTCGAGGAGGCGGAGCGTACCGATGCCATCCGTGTCGGCGGTGTATTCCGGGATATCAAAGGAGACCTTCACGTGGGACATCGCGCCGAGGTTGTAGATCTCGTCCGGCTGGACGTCGCCGATCAGCCGGATCAGCGCGGTCGAGTCGCCGAGATCGCCGTAGTGGAGCTGGATCTTCTTCGTATGGATATCGCGGACGAGGTCCTCCATGTAGAGGTGCTCGATGCGCGAGGTGTTGAAGGAGGAGGAGCGACGGATGACGCCGTGGACCTCATAGCCCTTGGCGAGGAGGAACTCGGCGAGGTAGGAGCCGTCTTGGCCCGTGATGCCGGTGATGAGCGCGCGTTTTTTCATGGGAGAGGTGATGAGTCAGGAAGGGGGCGGGTTCAAGCGGAAGGCTTGTTGGCCTGCGCGATGATGCGGGAACTGCTGTCGATCTTGGCGCCCAGTCCGTCGATGAGCTTGGCGCCGTGCTTGTTGAGCACCGTCATCTCGGGGATGTTGCCGGCGTTGCGGTCGCCGCCCTTGCAGAAGACGGCCTCGTGGCCTTGGGCCTTCGCTTCGCCGATCAGCCAATCGAGGGTCGCGCAGACCGAGCCATCCGTGTCGACCGAAAGCACCGCGCGATCGACGACGCGCAACGCGGAAGTCACCGCGAGGCGGGTGTCCTGGTCGATGAAGGCCTTCCCCTTCTTCAGGGCCGCCTGGGCATCGGTGTTGACGATGACCCAAAGCACGTCGCCTTGGGCGCGGGAGAGGTCCAGCAGCTCGAGGTGGCCGCGGTGCATCGGGTCGAAATAGCCGGAGGTGATGGCGATACGCATGGGAGGGGTGGCAGATTAAAGATGACGGATGGGGGATATCTGATTTTGTGAT
>CAIXQT010000101.1 GCA_903921665.1 uncultured Opitutia bacterium | reverse complement strand
TTCAACCGCCAGGTGAACAGCTTCGAAGCGATCGCCGGTCTGCGCTTCAAGTTCTAAGCGTCGTCTGACGCTAAACAAAAGCCGCCCACTCGGGCGGCTTTTTTATTGGGCCGATGATCGGCGCCTCAGGGGAGGAGCAGACCGCGTTCCTTCATCCAAGCGCCGAGCAGGTCGGTCCACTTCTTGGCCGCCTCGCAACGTTCGGAAGCGCCCCAGCCGTGGCCACCCTTGGCCCAGACGTGGACCTCCGCGGAGCCGCCCATCGACTTAAGGACCTTGGCCAAGGCCATCGAGCCTTCGGCCGGATAACCATCATCGGCGCTGTGCGCGAAGAAGGCCGGCACAGGCTTCGTGCCCGGCGAAGGGACGACGCCTTCGGGTCCATCGCGCAGGACGCTGTCCGGCTTATCCTTCACGAAGAGGTAGGCCGGGTAGACCATCACGGCGAAATCCGGACGCGCCGCGCCCGCTTCGGCCGGGGAGTAAGCGACGCGCGCGGCGAGATTGCCGCCGGCGGAGAAACCAAGGATGCCGACCTTCGCCGGATCCGCGTTCCATTCCTTGGCACGCTCGCGGACGATCTGAATCATCCGGCGGGCATCCATGGCGGGGACGATCCAAGGCCTTTCGTTGTCGCGGCGCGGGACGCGGTAACGCAGCACGACGGCGGCGCTGCCGAAGGCATTGAGACGACGGGCGACTTCCGCGCCTTCGTGTTCTTCCGCGAGGATGCCATAACCGCCGCCCGGGCAGACGATGACGATCGGCGCGCCGGGCTTGGCGGCGGGATAGACGACGAACTCCGGAGTCATCACGTCGGTGCGGTGACCGTTCTTGTTGATGATGCCCTTCGGATCCTGACCAGGCTTGGCCTTGAGCGTCTCGCCAGGCGGGACGCCATCCCAGACGGGAGCGGCTGGCAGAGAAGCGGCGACGGGGGCGCTAACGGCGCAGCCGGTGAGAAACGCGAGGCCGAGGGCGGAGGCCAGGACCGGGAGGAGGCGGGGGGTCTTCATAGGAAAGTTCAGAGCGGAGCGAGCAGGCGCTGGTCGATGAGCCACGAGCGGAGGGTTTCCGTCCAGACCTTGGCGGCCTCACAACGATCGGTCGCGCCCCAGCCATGGCCGCCCTTGGCCCAGACATGGACTTCGGCCGAACCGCCGAGGGACTTGAGCTTCGCGGCAAGCGCCATCGAGCCTTCGGCCGGAATGCGGTCATCGGCGCTATGGGCGAAGAAAGCCGGCACGGGCTTCGGGCCCTTCGGAGGGACGACGCCCTCCGGACCTTCGCGCAGCGTGCTGTCCGGCTGGTCTTTCTCAAACAGGTAGGCCGGGTAGATCATCACCGCGAAATCCGGACGCGGTACGGCAACGTCGGAAGGCGAATAAGCGGCGCGGGCGGCCAGGTTGCCGCCGGCGGAGAAGCCGAGGATGCCGACCTTCTTCGGATCGGCGTTCCATTCCTTGGCGCGGGCGCGGACGATCTCAAGGGCGGCGCGGGCGTCGATAAGCGGCACGACCCACGGACGCTGCGGATCGCGACGGGGGACGCGGTAACGCAGGATGACGGCGCCGCAGCCGTAGGCATTGAGACGCTTCGCGACCTCGTCCCCTTCGTGGCCGTCGGCGAGGCCGTTGTAACCGCCACCGGGACAGATCAGGATGATCGGCGAATCCGGACGCGCTGCCGGCCAAGGCGTCAGCTCCGGCGCGAAGACGTTACCACGATGGCCCGGCGTCTTGGTGCCGTGGGGGTCCTGCCCTTCCTTCATCGTCAGCGTCTCACCCGGCGGCTTGCCCGGAAAGACGTCGAAGGTCGGCAGGGGTTCGGCCGTGAGCGTGAGCACGGCGAGGAGCGCAGGCAGCAAGGTTCTCATTCGTGGCGAAGGGCTTCGATGGGGTCGAGCTTGGCGGCGCGGAGCGCCGGGTACACGCCGGCGACGAGGCCGACCACGACCGAGAAAGCGAGGCCTTGGGCCATGATCACCCAGTCCAGCGTGGCGACGGAGCCCGCGGGCAAGGCCGACGTCAGGATATAGTTCATCAGCGACACGATCCCCATCGAAACCACCAGGCCGATGAGACCGCCGACGACCGAGATCACCGCGGCCTCGGCGAGGAACTGCAGGAAAAGATCCGAGCCGCGCGCCCCGACAGCCTTGCGGACGCCGATCTCGCGGATGCGTTCGTTGATGGAGGCGAGCATCACGTTCATGATACCGATGCCGCCGACGAAGAGGGAGATGCCGGCGACGCCGCCCAGCGAGAGCTTGAAGGCCGCCTCCGTCTTCCGGAAATCCTCGAGCGTCTGTTCGTTGGTCGTGATGGCGAAGTCGCGCAGGCCCTTATGGCCCGCCAGCATGGTGCGTTCGGTCTGCTCGACCGCGTCATGCAGGAGGTCGGCGTCGCCGATGCGCAGGCCGAGGCCGGTCAGACGGTCGTTGCCGATGAATTTCGCCTGCGCGGTCGTGACGGGGATGAACGCTCCGCTGTTGCGCCAGCGCCAGGCGCCGCCGCCGCTCCGGGAGTTGGCGGAGCGGATCTGCATGCCGCTGCCTTCGATGTTGTTCAGCACGCCGATCACCGTGAAACGACGGCCGCGGATCTTGATCACCATGCCCACCGGATCGACGTTGGCGCCGAAAAGTTCGGGGACGACGGCCGAGCCGAGGACGATCACGTCGTTCATGTTCAGCACGTCGAGGTCGCTGACGAAGCGGCCGTAGCCCGGATCGATCCAGCGTTTGGCGACCGGCAGGTAGTCGGCCGTCACGCCCGTCACATAGGTGCTCGTCTCGCG
>CAIXQT010000100.1 GCA_903921665.1 uncultured Opitutia bacterium | reverse complement strand
GGGTTTCAGGAAACCTTCGCGGCAGTCGAGCCAGCCTTGCGGCGTGAAGATATAAGGCTCGCGGGCGCTGAACCGGTAGATGCGGAACTTGTTCGGCAAGGTATGCCGCTGCATGCGGGCCAGGAAGTCGGCCAGCACGATCACCAAGGCGAGCTTGCCGAGGTCAGACGCCTGCAGGCGGAAGAAACCGAAATCGATCCAGCGCCACGAACCGTTGACCGAGACGCCCACGCCCGGGACGCGCGCGAGGAACATCGCCGCGCAGGCGCCGCCGAGGATCCACCAGCGCCATTCCCTCGCCTTGTCCAGGTTCAGCCGGAAGAACGCGAAGCCCGCGACGCAGGCGATGGGGACGTAGGCGAGCTGACGGAAGAACGCGGCGGTGCGGTTGTTCGCCGACAGCGAGATGCCTGCGCTATACTGCACCACGAGGCCGAAGACCGCCAGGGACAAGGCGAGCAGGACGATGCCCAAGGAGTACCCACCCAGGGCTCCCGGACCTTCCCCCTGCTTCACCTTGATGACCATGATGCGGCGTCAGGCTCGGCTTACTTCTTTTCCGGAGCCGCCGGAGCGGTTTCCGCCGGCTTGGTGCCGGTGAGCGGGACGAGCTTGAGCGGGGTGAAGGTCGGCGCCGGAGCGGCGGGCTTGGCGGCGGCCGGAGCCGTCTTCGCACCGGCCTTCGACGCGGTCTTCGTACCGGCTTTCGTCGCAGGCTTGGAGGCGGCGGGGATCGTCAGCACCTGGCCAGGCTTGAGATCGGCGTTGAGCGTGAGGTTGTTGGCCTTGGCGAGGTCGGCGCGGGTGACCTTCTCGCTGGCGGCGATGCTCATGAGGGTCTCGTCCTTCAGGGCGATGCGCTTGCCGCCGGCGCCGACCGGTCCGAGCGGGGCGAGCTTCGTCGGTACGGGAGTCGGGATGCGGTCGAGCGCGGGCGCCGGGGTGACGGCCGGGCGGGCGCCGCCGGAGAAGGCGGCGTTGTCGCCGGACTGCTCGAAGCCGCTGGTGCTTCGGCAGCCGTTGACGCCGACGAGGACGGCGATGACGCAGAGGTGCAGGAGCACGACGGCAGTGACGGTGATGATGGGACGCATGGTGGTGGGTCGGGTGGGTGGGTTGGGTTGGTTGGAAAATCAGACGCGGTTGGCCAAGGCGCTCGCGGCGCGTTCGAAGACGAGGCCGCGCTCGGCGTAGCCGCGGAACTGGTCGAAGCTCGAGAAGCCGGGGCTTAGCAGGATGGCTGCCGGCCCGTGGGCGTCCTTGGCGGCGGCGACGACGGCGTCCTGCAGGCCCGGGTAGCAGCGGGCGGATTTGCCCAGCTCGTCGAAGTGGCGCTTCAGTTCGTCGGCGGTCTCGCCGATGAGATAGGCCGAATCGATCAGCGGGGCGATGTTGCGGACGAAGCGACCGAGGTCGCCGCCCTTCCACTTCCCTCCCCCGATCCAGCGGACGGGGATGCTGAACTGCGACAACGCGGCCTGGACCGCGTGGAAATTGGTGCCCTTCGAGTCGTTCCAGAATTCGACGCCTTTGTTCTCGGCGACCTTACGGAGGCGATGCGGCGGCACGCGGAAGAGCCGGGCGGACTCCTCGAGGTGGCGCATCGGGATGCCGCGCGCCTGCCAATACTTGCAGAGGATCGCCCAGTTCTCGCGCTGCGGCCAGGAGTCGAAGACCGAACCCGCGGGCACCGTGTCGGCGACTTCGGCGCGCGTGGCGACAAGGGCTTCGGCGGGCAGCTCGATGCCGAACGTCGCGGCGGCGGAGACGACGGATTCGCCCACGACGAGGATCCCGCCGGGCATCATGCGTTCGACCAGCTTGAACTTGGCGCGGAAGTAACTCTCGAGGTCGCCATGGCGATCGAGGTGGTCCTCGTCGAAGTTCGTCCAGAGCACCGCCTCGGGCGTGAAGTGGCGGAGGTCTTCGGCCTGGAAGGAGCTGACCTCCACGATCGCGACGAACGAACCGTTGGACACCGTGCGGTGGAGCGACGTCAGCGGCAGGCCCACGTTGCCGCAGGCGATCGCATCCAGCCCGGAGCGCTTGAAGGCGAACGAAAGGAACTCGGTGATGGTCGTCTTGCCGTTGGTGCCGGTGATGGCGATGGCCGGTCCGGTCCAAAGCAGCGCGCCGAAGTCGAGTTCGGTCAGGCAATGCAGGCCGGCGCGGCGCGCGGCGAGGATCCACGGGTGCGACTGCGCGAAACCGGGGCTGTAGACCAGGAGATCGTGACGTGCGGCCTCCTCGGGACCGAACTGCCGGTTCTCCCCGCGTTCGTCGTAGATGACCGAAGCGAAGCCGGCCGAGGCGAGGGATTCCGCGACAGAACGCCCGCTCACGCCCTCGCCGAAGACGGCGGCGGGCCGGGTGAGCCGGCGTCGGAGGGATTCGGGGAACTCGCTCATCGGAGCTTCAGGGAGAGCAGGCCGAGGAGGCCGCACAGGAGGGAAAGGATCCAGAAACGCGCCACGACCTTCGTCGCGGGCCAGCCCTTCTTCTGGAAGTGGTGATGGATAGGCGTCATCAGGAACAGGCGCTGGCCGCCGGTCCGTTTGAAGTAGGCCACCTGCAGGATGACCGAAGCGGCTTCGACGACGAACACGCCGCCGACGATCGCGAGGAGGAACGGCTGATGCATCAGGCAGGCCACCGCGCCGAGGCCGCCGCCGAGGCCGAGCGCGCCGACATCGCCCATGTAGATCTCGGCCGGCGCCGCGTTGTGCCAGAGGAAGACGAGGCTGCCGCCGACGAGCGCGGCGCAGAAGACCGCGAGCTCGCCCGCGCCCGGGACGTAGCTGATGCGCAGGTAGGTCGCGAACTCATGGTGGCCGGCGAGGTAGGCGACGGCGCCGAGGATCATCGTCGTGATGAGCACGCAGCCGATGGCGAGACCATCGAGGCCGTCGGTCAGGTTCACCGCATTGGAGCAACCCACGCAGACGAGGACGAAGAACACGCCGGCCACGCCGAGGCAGGCGAAGAACGGCCAGCCGAACGACTTCGCCGACCAGAGCGGACCGTTGAGGATCGGCAACCAGATCTCGCAGAGGCTGTCGCGATAGGCGGGGTCGAGCAGCACGATGCCGAGGGCGATCAGCGCGACGAGGCCCTGCCCCGCCAGCTTCATGCGTGCCGAAATCCCGTCGGAGCTGCCATGACGGACCTTCAGCCAATCATCATAGAGGCCGACGAGCCCCATGCCGATCAGGCACCAGAGCGCGGCGAGCACGAGGACGTTGAGACGCGCCCAGAGGAGCACCGAGGGGATCATCGCGACCGCGATGATGAGGCCGCCCATCGTCGGGACCTTGCCGCCTTCCTTGGCGAGCTCGCCCATCAGCTTGGCCGAACGCTCCGGCTGGCGCAGGCGCGCGAGCACGCCGATGAGCCGGCCCGAGAAAAGCATGCCCAGCAGCAACGCCGTCACGCCGGCCAGGATCGCACGGACGGAGATGTACTCGAAGAGACGGAAAGGCCCCCAGGTGTGGACGAGTTCGCTGAGACGGTAAAGCATCCTAGTGGAAAGAGAGCGCGGAGCGCAGGGGGGCGGGCAGGCAACGTTCGAGGGCGAAGGAGCGGCTGCCCTTCAGGAAGACGAAGCCGCGGTGCGCGGCGACGTGGGCGGCGACGTCCTCGATGGAAGCCGCGGCGGAAAGCGTCACCCCCGGGAGCGCAACTCCCTGCAGCAACGCGGCCGACTCGCCGCCGAAGGCGACCACGTGGTCACCCGAGCGGAGAGGCAGCTGCGCGCCGCAGTCGCGGTGGAGTTGCGCGGAGGTGGGACCGAGCTCGGCCATGCCGCCGAGCACGAAAAGACGAGGCGCCGCGGAGGCGCGGCTGAGACGATCGAAGGCGCGGGCCGAATCCAGCAACGAAGCCGGGCTGGCGTTGTAGCAGTCGACGTAGAAGGTGCGTTCGCCTTCGACATGCACGCTGCCGCGACCGGCGGGCGGCAGCCACTTGGCCGTCGCGACGGCGAGCTCGGCGGCAGGACGGCCGACCGCGAGCGCGGCGACGACCGCGAGCGCGGCGTTGCGGGCGAGGCCGTCGGAGATCGGCGCCAAGGGAAAGACCTCGCCGTCCAGCACGAGCGAACGCTGGCCACGGGCGTCGACGAGGAAGGAGGCGCGGACGAGCCGGGCGGGGGCGACGGAGGGCGCGGCTTCGCCTTCGAACTGCACGGCGACGCAACGGGCGGCGTGGACCGCGAACTCCGGCCAGGCGAGGAGCGCGGCCGGGATGACGGCCTGGCCGCCGGGAGCGAGCGCGGCGACGAGCGTGGCCTTTTCGCGCGCGATGCCGGCGAGCGAGCCGACGCCTTCGAGATGGACCGGGGCGACGTTGGTGACGATCGCCACGTCCGGACGGATGACCCCGGCGGAGACGCCCAGCTCGCCGGGCAGGCTCATGCCCGCCTCGATGACGGCGAAGCGGTGCAGGCCGGGTTCGACGCGCAGGAGCATCAGCGGCACGCCGATGAGATTATTCAGGTTGGCCTCGGTGACGAAGGCTGCGGATCCGAGGAGGGCCGCGAGCATCTCCTTCGTCGAGGTCTTACCGACGCTGCCGGTCACGCCGATCACGCGGCCCGGGAACTGCGCGCGCCAGCGGGCGGCGACGCGACGAAGGGCGACGAGTGGATCGTCGACGACGAGCTGCGGGAGGTCGTCCGCCACGGGCCGTCCGACCAAGGCGCAAGCGGCGCCCTGCGACCGGGCGGCGTCCAGGAAGTCATGGCCGTCGCGGCGTTCGGTGCGCACGGCCACGAAGACGTCGCCGGCACGCAGCGCGCGGGTGTCGGTACCGAAGCCCGTGAGGGCGGCGCGCGGCGAGTCGGTCCAGCGGCCTTCGGCCCAGGTGGCGAGGTCGGCTGAGGAGAAAGTCGGCATCACGACTGCGCGCCCCTCCGGAGCTCAAGGATCTCGCGCACGACCTGACGGTCGTCGAAGGGCACCACGGTGTCGGCGAATTCCTGGGTGGTCTCGTGCCCCTTGCCGGCGATGACGACGCAGTCGCCGGACTTCGCCGCGGCGAGGGCGCGGCCGATGGCATCGCGCCGATCGGCGACGAACTCCACCGCCGGCAGCAGGCCGAGGCCTTCGCGCATGTCCGCGAAGATCCGATCGAGGCTTTCCTTGCGGGGGTTATCGGCCGTGGCCCAGGCGAGGTGGGCGAGGTCGGCGACGGCCTTGGTCATCGCGGGACGCTTGCCGCGGTCTCGATCGCCGCCGCAACCATAGACGCAGAGCACGCGGCCGGGCGTGATGTCACGGAGCATGCGCAGAGCGTTGCGGAGGGCGTCGTCGGTATGGGCGTAGTCGACGAAGACCGGGAAAGGCTGGCCGCCCTCGACGCGTTCCATGCGGCCGGGGACGCCAGGGAAGGCGGCGAGCGCCGGCGCGAGCGCGAGCGGATCGCGGCCGAGCGCCGCGGCCATCGCCAGGGCGCAGAGGACGTTCGAGACGTTGTAGCCGCCGGGCAGGGTCGACTTGAAGATGGCGGCGCGGCCGTCATGGCGGACCGTGAAGACCGCCCCGCCGGTATCGAGCGCGAGGTCGGTCGCGCGGACGTCGGCGTCGGCGGCGAGCCCGAAGGTGAGGACCGCGCCGCGGCGACGGCAGGCCTCGGCGAGCACGCGCCCGGCCGGATCGTCGATATTGATCACGCAGACGTCGGGCACGGAACCGTTACGGCCGTCGAAAAGCGCCGTCTTCGCGTCGAGGTACGAAGCGAGGTCGCCGTGGTAATCGACATGGTCGCGCGTGAGGTTGGTGAACGCCGCGACTTGGAAATGGAAACCGTGGACGCGGTCCTGATGGAGCGCGTGGGAACTGACTTCCAGGCAGGCGCCGGCGCAGCCCGCGTCGGCCATCTGCCGGAAGAAGGCGGCGAGGTCGGCCGATTCGGGCGTCGTCTTATAAGAGGGGATCGAACGGCGGCCGAGGTGGTAGCGTACCGTGCCCACGAGACCCCACTGCGAACCGTCGTCCTGCAGGAGATGCCGGAGGAGCGTCGAGATCGTCGTCTTACCGTTGGTCCCGGTCACGCCGACCAGCCGGAGCGCGGTCTCAGGGTGGCCGTGGAAACGACGGGCGACTTCGGCGAGGACGCGTCGCGGATCGGCGACCTGGGCGGCGGCGACGGCGGGAAGGCCGCCGACCGGTTCGCCCGAGATGATGGCCGCCGCGCCGCGGGCGATCGCGTCATCGAGGAAGGCATGGCCGTTGGCGCGCAGGCCGGGGAGCGCGAAGAAAAGCGAACCGGGCAGGATCCGGCGGCTGTCCGTCACGAGCGAGGAGATGCGGACGGAGCCGTCGCCGGCGCGGCTTTGGACCGCAAGGCCTTGCAGCAGGGAGTTGAAGGTGGGGCGCTCCATGGCGGCGGGCATCATCACGGCGGGCGGGGTCATCGGCCGGCGTCCGCGACGTGGCCGCGGGGGATGGGAGAGACGGGAGGAAGGTCGAGCCAGCGGATGCACTTCTCCGCGACGTCGCGGAAGATCGGGGCGGAGACCTTGCCGCCGTAGCCGATGCCCTCCCCTTGCGGCTCGTCGATGATCACGGTGATCGCCAGCTTCGGATCGCCCACCGGGAAGAAGCCGGCGAAGGAAGCGACGTGGTGCGCGGAGGAGTAGCGTCCGTTGATGATCTTCTGCGTCGTGCCCGTCTTGCCCGCGACCTCGTAGCCGGGGATGTCGGCGATGGGCGCCGTACCGCCTTTGCCGCAGACGGCGCGCAGGAGCGTGGCCATCTGCGCGGCCGTGGCCGGGGTGATGGCGCGGCCGCGGGAGCGCGGCGCATAGTTGAGGACGGTCGCCTTCGTCTTCGAATCCTCGACGCGGAGCACGAGCTGCGGCTGCATCAGGAGGCCGTCGGCCGCGACGACCGACATCGCGAAGTGCATCTGCATCGCCGTGACGCTGACCGAGTGGCCCATCGGGACGCGCGAGATCGTCATGCCGTCCCAACGCTTCGGCGGGATGAGCAGGCCGGGCACCTCGGCGCCGGTGATCAGGCCCGTGTTGGCGCCGAAGCCGAAGGACTTGATGAGACCGAAGAACCGGTCCTCGCCGAGCCGCTCGGCGTATTGCATCCCGACCTGCACCGTGCCGCGGTTGGAGGATTCGCGGACGATCTGGCGGATGTCGGCGGCGCCGATGGCGTGCGAGTCGGCCGGCATGGAGACCATGCGGCCGCGGTACGGCACGCTCGTCGCGCCGCAGTCGAAGATGGAATTCGGCGTGATGAGTCGCTCCTCGAGGGCGCCGGAGACCGCGACGATCTTGAAGACCGAGCCCGGCTCATAGACGTCCGACACCGCGCGGTTGCGCTGGCTGTCCATGGGCGCCGCCTTCGGGTCGAAGAAACGGTTGAGGTCGTAGGTCGGCCAGTTGGCGAGGCCGAGGATGCGCCCTGTGCGCGGCTCGCTGACGATGATGATGCCGCTCTTCGGATTATAGCGGGCGGCGGCCGCGGCGAGGGCGTCCTCGCAGGTCTTCTGCACCAGGCTGTTGATGCTCAGCACCACCGTGCTGCCGTCGACCGGCGCGACCTCGCGGAGGCGGATGCTGGCGATCTCGCGGCGGCGACCATCGCGCTCGGATTCGATCCAGCCCTTCTGGCCGACGAGGAGCGAGTTCATCACGCTCTCGATGCCGGAGGCGGGCAGGCCTTCCTTGTTGACGAAGCCGAGCACGTGCGCGGCGAGCTGGCCCTTGGGGTAGTTGCGGCGGTACTTCAGGTCGGCGCGGAGCGCGCGGATGCCGAGCGCCTTGATGCGCTTGACCGTGGGCTCGTCGACCTCATGGGCGAGGACGGTCCAGCGGATCGTCTTCTCTTCGCCGGACTCGTCGAGGCGCGTGGTGGTCTGGAAGGCCTCACGGACCTTGGCGAACGGCAGGCCGAGGATCGTCGCGACCTCGAGGGCGCGTTCTTTCTCGCCCTTGACGAGGGAATCCGGGTCCACGCCGACGTCCCAGACGTCTTCGGAAACCGCCAGGAGGTTGTCTTGGGCGTCACGGATCTCCCCGCGGCGGCAAGGGATCTCCTGGAGCACGCGTCGGGCTTGCAACGCTTCCGCGCGCAGACGAGGGGCGTCGACCCAATGCAACCACACCAGCCGTGTGATCACGGCCAGGAAGCAGAGGGAAACGGCCCATGCCAGCAAACGGTAGCGCGTTCGCCTGGCGTGGGGTAGGCTCATCGAGAGCGCGGTCCTCCCTGCCCTCCCGATGAAAGGAAGGCGATTTCGCGCGCCGTCATCCGGGGGCTCGCGGAAAGCAAAGGGGTCGGGGATGGGACCGCGTGGAAATACCGCACCCAGACGACCTGCTCAGGGACCGGGGGCTTGAGCGCATCGCCGATGCGCTGCTGTAGCTGGAGCGTGTCGAGGGCCTGGACCTGCTGGCGTCGGACCGTCTCGAGCTCCTTCTTAGAGAGGGCGATGTCGCGCTCGATCCGCTGGATGCGGCTGCCGATGGTATCGGCCTCCACGCGCAGGCGCATGATGTTGATGGTCCCGACGGCGAAGGCCGCCACGGTGGCGAAGACGAAGAACCAGGTGAAGTGGCGCGGGCTCATGCGGCGAGGCGGCGCACGGCGCGGAGGCGCGCCGAGCGGCTGCGGGGGTTGGCGGCCTGTTCGGCGTCGGAGGGCTGGACGGCCTTGCGGGTGAGGAGGTCGGCGTGCTTCACGCGGTCGTCCTGGTTGCGCGCGTCGTCGCGGTCGACCGGTCGGCCGGCGACTTCGTTCATGTAGCGCTTCACCATCCGGTCCTCGAGGGAATGGAAGGAGATCACGGCGAGCACGCCGCCGGCGTTGAGCTTGCCGAAGGCGAGCGGGAGGGCGTCGGCCAGGGCGCCGAGCTCGTCATTGACCGCGATGCGGACGCCTTGGAAGGTGCGGGTGGCCGGGTGCGGACCGCGGGGACCGGGCGCGGGCGGCGCGGCTTCGGCCACGAGTTCGGCGAAGGTCGACGTGCGGGCGAGGCGACCGGTGCCGCGGGCGGCGATGATCGCGTTGACGACGCGGAACCAGCGGGGCTCCTCGCCGTAGTCGCGGACCGCGCGTTCGATCTCGGCGCGTTCGCCGCGTTCGAGGAACTCGGCGGCGCTGCGGCCGACGCGCGTGTCCATGCGCATGTCGTTCGGGGCGTCGAAGCGGAAGGAGAAACCGCGTTCCGGGACATCCAACTGGTATGAGGACACCCCAATGTCCATCAGAACACCGTCGAATCGCCCCGGAACGCGGTCAAGGTGGCGGAAATTTTCCGAATGAAAACGCAGCCGGCCCGCATGGGCGGCGAGCAGCGCGGCGGAGCGCTCCCCGGCGGCGGGGTCGCGGTCCATCGCGTCGACCGTGCAGCGCGGCGCCCGGGCGAGGATCGCCGCGGTGTGGCCGCCGCCGCCGAAGGTGCAGTCCAGGTAGGCACGGCCGTCCTGCGGAGCGAGGAGCGTCAGGCACTCCTCAAGCAGGACTGGAACGTGGCTGGTCATGCGGCGGGCTGTGAATAAGGTGTGAGCAGTGTAAGTAACTTCTGGATACGCATCACAGGCCCAGCTCGCGCAAGGCGCGGAGGATGGTGAGCGCGGCGTCGGAATCGCGGTCGGCCTTGGGCGGCGTCGGCGAAGTGATGTGGAAGGTGGTGAAGCCGCCGCGGAAGATCACGTCGTGCTCGAGCTTCGCTTCCTTGACGATGTGCTCGTTGAGCGTGATGCGCCCTGCCTTGTCGCACGTCACCTGGATGCTGTTCGTGCCGAGCAGGCTGAGCGCGTCCATCTTCACCGGATCGCTGACGGTCACCTGCGAAGCGGCGACGCGGATGCGTTCGGCCATCGACGGAGGGAACACCACGACCGAAGCCAGCGCCGGATGATACATCGCGAGGAAGGTCGCTTCCGCGTCGAAACGCCAGGCCGCCGGGATGGTGACACGGTTCTTCTCATCCAATTTTCCGTTATGGATGCCGGTGAAGAGACCGTTGTTGGCGCCAATAGACATTACGTATGGGGAGTTGCCCCCAGATGACCCACTTTTCCCCACCCTCATCCACCCGTCAAGATTTTAGCCCCAGATCGGCCTAATTTCTTGTTCACACCGCGCCAGGCGGCTTTAAACGACTGCTTTCAGTCTTTAAAGTATGTTAGTTGCTGATAAACAATACTTTAGGTTAAAAATCACTCGCCCGCACCCTGGTGCAGCTCCCTTCGGCCCTCCCCTGCGCCGATCCGACCGGCCCGCGGAGCCGCTTCGCGACCCTCGATTGTACTTACTTTTCAACTACAAAAGATGACCGCCGGCGGCCGCGGAGCGAGGGCGAAACTGTTTGCCAACAGGCCCCGGCTGTGCTTTGTCTCCAAGCACTCAACCACGACTCTCGATCATGAAAACCGCCCTCGCCCTCCTCGCCGCCCTCGTCCTCGCCGGATGCTCCACCCAGCTCGGCGTGGACAACAGCCAGAACAACGAAGCCTCCTTCTCCAACGTCACCGGCGTCCTGACCACCCGCTACACCGCCGACACCGAGGCCGTCTTCAACGCCGTCAAGCGCACCATCGACTCCATGCCGGGTACCCTCCGCACCGGTGAGACCGACGAACGCGGCGCCAACAAGGAGCTGATCAGCGTCGTGGCCTACGCCCGCACCATCGGCGACCTGGAGATCAAGATCACCATCGAGAAGGCCGAAGACGAAGTCACCAAGGCCGTCTTCACGCAGGTCAAGGTCAAGTACGGCTTCTTCGGCAACCTGCCGGAAAGCCAGAAGATCGTCTCCAAGATCACCTCCAACCTGCGCTAAGCGCCGGGGCGGAACCGCCAAACGGACGCCGCCCAGCCGCCTGGCTAGGCGGCGTTCTTTTTTAACACCTTTCCCAATGGGCAATATCCACGGACACAGTTTCCGCATCACCACCTTCGGCGAAAGCCACGGGCCCGCGCTCGGCGTCATCATCGACGGCTGCCCGCCCCGCGTGCCTTTCGACGCGGCGTTCCTCCGCAGCGAACTCGACCGCCGCCGCCCGGGCCAGAGCGCCCTCACGACGCAACGCAAGGAAGCGGACGCGCCCGAAGTGCTCTCCGGCGTCTCGGCCGACGGCCTCACGCTCGGCTCGCCCATCGCCATCGTCATCCGCAACGGCGACCAGCGCCCGCAGGCGTACGCCGAGATGAAGGCCGCCTACCGCCCTTCCCACGCCGACTTCACCTATGACGCGAAGTACGGCATCCGCGCCGTCGAAGGCGGCGGCCGTTCCTCCGCCCGCGAGACCGCCGCGCGCGTCGCCGCCGGCGCCGTCGCCAAGACGGTGCTCAAGCACGCCTGCGGAGCCCGCATCATCGC
>CAIXQT010000099.1 GCA_903921665.1 uncultured Opitutia bacterium | reverse complement strand
TTGCCGTCGACGACCGCGACGGGTTCGGCGAAAGCGATGCTTGCGATCGCGGCCGCGGTATAAGGACCGACTCCCTTGAACTCGCGCCACTCGGCGGCGGTCCGCGGCGGCGACTTCAGCGCGGCGACCTGCTTGGCGAGGTTCAGGAGATTACGGGCGCGGGAATAATACCCCAGGCCGGCCCAGAGCGCGAGGACCTCGGCTTCTTCGGCCTTCGCAAGGTCTTTGAAGTCCGGCCACTTGGCCGTCCAGCGTTCGAAGTACGGGATCGCGGTGGCGATCTGGGTCTGCTGGCACATGAGCTCCGACACCACGGTCCGATAGGCCGAGACTTCCTCCCGCCACGGCATCGGGCGGCGGTTCCGGGCGAACCAGGCCAAAAGCGCCCGGCGCATCGCGGGGATGCGGGGATTACGGGCGGGTTTCGCGGCGGGCATGGATGGGGCTGGATTCGGAGGCCAACTAGGGTAGACCTTGGGACTCATGGCACGAAAGGCAAAGCAGGACTCCGACGACGAGCCGAAGAAGGTGGCGATGCACACGCTGAAGCTCGACGCAGCCGAGGCCGCGAAGCTCCGTACCATCCTCGTGGCCAAGGGCTGGGTCTCCTTCCCGGTCGACCATGCGGCCTTCGCCTTCAAGGGCGAGAACCTGAACATCGTCCACTACAAGTCGGGCAAGTGCGTCATCTCGGGCAAGGGCACCGAGGACTTCGTGAAATTCACCCTCGAGCCCGACGTCACCGGCCAGGCGGTCCTGGGCTATGAGGCCGAGAACAACCCGGAGTGGTTCGAAGAACACGCCGGTCTCGACGAGTCCGGCAAGGGCGACCTCTTCGGCCCGGTGGTCTCGGCCTGCGTCATCGCGACGGGCGAGATGACCCGCGAGTGGATCGAACTCGGCATCAAGGATTCCAAGAAGCTCACCGATACGAAGATCGCCGAGCTCGACCGCGTCATCCGCTCCACCCCCGGCGTGGCGGTGAAGACGACGTTCATGCGCATGGCGAAGTACAACGAGCTGCACTCGCGCTTCGGCAAGAACCTCAACCGGCTGCTGGGCTGGATGCATGCGACCTCCTGCGAGGAAGCCCTCAAGGACTTCGAGCTGCAGCACCAGCGCCGACCCAAGTGGGGCCTGCTCGACCAATTCTCCGAAGAACCCCTCGTGCAGAAGGAACTCGCCCGCAAAGGCGTCGAGTTCGACCTCCGCATGCGCACCAAGGCCGAATCCGACCCCGTCGTCGCGGCGGCTTCGATCGTCGCCCGCGCCGCCTTCGTCCGCGAGATCGACCGCCTTTCCCAGGACGGCGGCGTGCAGCTGCCCAAGGGCTCCGGCTCCGAAGCCAAGAACGCCGGCATCGAACTCGTCGGCCGTCTCGGTCCGGCGATCCTCGTCAATTTCGCCAAGCTGCACTTCAAGACCGCCTACGAGGTCCGTGGGCTCGAGCCGCCGGAATCCAAACCGTTCGTCCGCCGCAAGAAGGCGGAGTAAGCCGTGGCCTCGCTGGCGTCATTCGACCGCAAGAAAGGTGCCGACCGTCCTGGCATCACGGGAGTGGATGAAGCCGGCCGTGGTTCCCTCTGCGGGCCCGTGATCGCCGCCGCGGTACTGCTGGACGCCGGCTTCTACGGCGAACCCGCTTGGCTGCGGAAACTCTCCGGCGCGAATGATTCCAAGAAGCTGACGCCGGAGAAGCGCGCGGAATTGCGCGAGGTCATCGCCAAGATGGAAGCTGAGGGAAAACTCAAGACCGCCTGGGCCGCGGGCTCGGTGATGGAGATCTCGGCGCATAATATCCTCGGGGCTACGCGCCTCGCGATGGCCCGCTGCATCGCCAAGCTCGCCGTGGGGCACATCGCTCCCCTCTTCGCCGCCGCCGGTACGGAAGGTGAACTCTTCGGCCGAACAGATGCGCGCACCTTCCTCGTGCTCGTCGACGGCCTCCCGCTGCGTCCGTTCGCCTGGGCGCATGAATCGGTCAAAGGCGGCGACGGCAAGAGCCTCGCCATCGCCCTCGCCTCGATCGTCGCCAAGGTCGAACGCGACCGGATGCTTGTCGAGATGGACGCCCGTTACCCCCAATACGGTTTCGCCACGCACAAAGGCTACGGCACGCCCGAGCACGTCGAAGCCCTGCGCACGCATGGCCCTTGCGCCGAGCACCGCGAACTCTTCGTCCGCACCATCCTCGCCGGTGACACTCCTCCCGCCGAAACGACGGACGGAGAGTTTAGTTTCGAGTAAGATCCTGAGGTAGGGACAGCACCACGTGCTGTCCTAGTTGTCTTTGGTAGGGCTGACCGGCCCGGTCAGCCGCGGTTGAGCGGGCCGCTCAACCTTACCCGATTCATCGCGCAGCATCCTTTCCGGTCTCCCCATGAGTTCACGCATCTGCCTTGGGTAGGGACGTGATTGCGTCGCGTCCGTTCGCGGATGGATGTACGTCTTCATCGCGCCTAGCTAAGACCCGACGAATCCCAACCTGCGGACTCGAACGGCGGTGATGGCAATCACCGCCCTACCCCATGTCAGGTGGAAGCGGTTGGCGGTTAGCGGTTGGGATATATTCCAGGAACCCGAAGCCGATGGCCGAAGTCTGAAAGGCCGACCCCCGAGCGGCCGACGCCCCGGTGGCCGTCACCCGTCACCTGATGCAATGATATGCCGCAGCATCCTTCCCGGTTTCCGGTCTCCCCATGAGTTCACGCATCTGGCTTGGGTAGGGACGTGATTGCTATCACGTCCGTTCGCGGATGGACAGGCGACTTCGTCGCGCGCAGCTAAGACCCGACGACTCCCTGCCTCCGGTCTCGAACGGCGGTGATGGCAATCACCGCCCTACCTCAGCCACCTTTCGTCGTTCGGGTTATAACAAAATATGTCGAAAGTTGTTCCAATTGACCAATTTGATTGCCCCCTCTCGCCCGTTCGACACCAAACCTACCATCATGAAATCGCTCAAAACCGCCTTCCTCCTCGCCGCCGCCGCGACCGCCACCCAGCTCGACGCGACCGACTTCCGCCTCGAATACAGCGGTGCATCCTTCTCCAACAGCGCCAGCGCCGTGGCGATCGTCGGCATCGACTTGCCGAACCTCACCTACACGATGGGCGGCGTTCCGTCCTGGATGACCAGTTTCACCATGACCGTCACCGGTGCCGGCGCCGCCAACGGTACCTACGGCCTTGCGGATGTTGGTAGCGTGTATTTTGCGCTATCAGGCGCACCAGACTACTCCACGGAGGTCCTTGGGCAGTCGGGTGTTTATCTTCGTATGACCTTATGGGGAACCGATACCTCGAAATTCACCGGGTGGGGTCCAAGTGAGATTATGTTCGATTCTACCTATGTTACCAGCCTCATCTCCTTCGCCCCTGCCGCACCGGCCGGCGTCGCCGACCAGCTCGCCTGGATGTCCTCGATCACCGGCGCGAATCGCACCTACACGATCGGCTCGACCCTCGCGGGCCTGCCGCTCGAAGGCGCCCACCACCGTCCGATGCTTTCCTTCGACCGCATGGGCAAGGAATCCCAGGCTTGGGCTACCGGCGACTTCGGCTCCTCCTCGAACACCCGCGATGTCCACGTGACCAGCGGTGAAGCCGGCATCAACTGGAATATCGGTAAGTCCTTCCTCTTCGGCGTGGCCGGAGGTCATGCCGTGCAGAACCAGGACCTTGCCTTCGGCGGCTCCTCCGCCACGAAGGGCGACTTCGCCATCGCCGAACTCGACTACCGTCCGGAAGGCACGCAGTGGATCGTCTCCCTGCTCGGCATGGTCGGCTCCTGGGAATCC
>CAIXQT010000098.1 GCA_903921665.1 uncultured Opitutia bacterium | reverse complement strand
TCGCTCGACTTCAAATCCATCTCCGAGCACCTGATCCTTTGGCCGAATTCAGTGACGGTGACGACTGCGACCACGGCGGCCGTCTTCGTCGACGGCAAGAAGGCGCAAGACCTTGCGCTCGAAGCCGGCACGGTGCTGCAGCTTTCGAAAGTCCTCGCCGATGGTTCGCTCGAGGTGCGCGCCAAAGGCGCGAAGTTCGAGATCAAGAGCGCCCAGACGGATTTCAGCGCCGAGCTCGGCAAGCGCGTCGCCGAACTGGTCGCCAAGGGAACGAAGGTCGACTCGTCCTTCGTGACATCGTCCACCGCCGCCGTGGCTCCCGTCGTCACCCCGGTCGCTCCCGCGCCCGCGCCCGCACCCAGCGTCACCCCGGTCGCCGTCGTGGACGTCAAGCCGAAGGGCCCGCTCACGCTCGCCCAGAAGGTAGATATCCTTTTCGGAGTGAAGCCCGAAGTTCCCTCCACCCCCGCCGTCGCCCCGGCCTTGGTGACGCCGACTCCGGTCGCCCCGCCGGCCGCTGCCATCGAACCGACGCCTTCGGCCGAGCCTAAGGCCGCCGAGAAGGGCAAGGACCTCGATCGCAAGATCAACCAGCTCTTCAAGTAAGTCGTCCGTGAGTCACGCGAAGATCTATTCCTGGAACGTCAATGGCGTGCGCTCCGCGCTCGGCAAGGGGCTCGCCGACTTCATCGCTTCCGCCGATCCCGACGTCCTCTGCCTGCAGGAGACGAAGTGCGAGACGGCCGTCGCCTCCACGCTCGGCCTGGCCTACCCGCACCAGTTCTGGCACGAAGCCGAGAAGAAGGGCTACTCCGGCACCGCCGTTCTCTCGAAGAAGGCGCCGCTCTCCGTCGCCACCGATTTCCCGGGCGACCATCCGCCCGAAGGCCGCGTGGTCACGGCGGAATTCAACGGGCTCTTCGTCGTCAGCGCCTACGTGCCGAATTCCCAGCGCGAACTCGAGCGTCTCGATTATCGCCTGCAGTGGGATGCCGACTTCCGCAAATACCTCGCGCGCCTCGCCAAGCAGAAGCCGGTCGTGGTCTGCGGCGACCTCAATGTCGCGCATGCCGAGATCGACCTCGCGAATCCTTCCACGAATCGCCGCAACGCGGGTTTCACCGACGAGGAGCGTGAATCCTTCAGCCAGCTGCTTTCAAAGCACGGGTTCACGGACACTTTCCGCGCGGAGCATCCCGAATTAGCGAAACGCTACAGCTGGTGGTCCTATCGTCCCGGTATCCGCGCCCGCAATATTGGTTGGCGCTTGGATTATTGCCTGACGTCCGATGGCCTCAAGTATTCGCAGCCGGACATCCACGACAAGGTCACCGGCTCCGACCACTGTCCGGTGTCGATCCGCGTTCAGGCCGAGCTCTGAGGTCCACGGCTTCCGCGTCAGGCTGCTCCGTCGGGCTTCGACGGGAGGCAGATCTTGGCGACGCCGAGCATGGCTCCCACCAAAAGGGCGATACACCCCAGCATGGTTTCGAAGTAGAAGGTCTCGGCCCAACTCGCTGGCCCGACCTTGATCAGGCCTGAGTCGGCCCTCCAGATCGTGATTTTTTGCCCGAGCGGCGGCCGGGTGATGTGCCAAAGAACCGTTTCGGTGATGATGCGGCCGTTGGCGTCAGCATAAGCGACTTCAAGTTTGGCCCAGAAGCGCTTCCTTATCCGATAGGGTCGCTCTTCCCGCTGCGTGACCACGGCTTCGCATGGTACGCTCTTCGCCGCAAACCAGACGGCCGTCGTGAGGTGGAAAAGCCAGAGCGACCCGGCGAACGCGATCATGAGGCCGATCTTCCAACGCGCGTTGATTTTCGCGACCGCGTCGTTCATGTCAGCGCGGCGTTTCCCCGGTCAGTCGGCGGACCCACGGCACGAGTACCAGCAGCAGGACCGTCAGGCCGCCGACGAGCAGGGCCTGCTGCCAGAAGAAGTGCGCGAGGGCTTGCGGGTCCTTGGCGTTGAATTCCGCCGCGACTACGCCGGCGAGCTTGTTGCCGAGCGCGGTGCCGAGGAACCAGATGCCCATCACGAGCCCGGTCAATTTCACGGGGGCGAGCTTGGTCATCGCGCTCAGGCCGACGGGGCTGAGGCAGAGTTCACCGATGGTCTGTAGGAAGTAGACGCCGATCAGCCACCATGGGCTGACCTTGCCGGCGGCGGTGAGCTGCGCGGCGGGAACAAGGAGCGCAAACGAAAGCCCGAGGAACACGAGGCCCCAGACGAATTTCATCGGAATCGAAGGCTGTCGTTCCCGTAGGCTCACCCAGAGCCACGCGAACAGTGGCGCGAGCACCAGGATGAAGAGCGAGTTTACCGATTGGAACCAAGACGAAGGAAAGTCGAAGCCGAGCAGCTTGTTAAGCGTGAGCTCGTCGGCGAAGAGCGTGAGCGAGGAACCGGCCTGTTCGAAGACCGCCCAGAATAGGATCGCGCAGATGAAGAAGACCAGGATGGCGGCGATGCGCTTGCTGTCCAGATCGCGTCGCACGACGCCGAACCAGATGACGCCGACGAACGGGAGCGCAAAGACGACCGGGTTGATCCAAGCGACGTGGTCGGATGCGATCATCACGGCGAGCAACAGAGCGGTGCCCAGTGCGACGAGCGCGAGCTTGCCCCACGGGCGCGGCACTTCCGCGGCAGGCGCATGGCCGATGTGCGACAGCCAGTGCCAATGGCGCAGGTAGACGATCATGCCCAAGGTCATGCCGATGCCGGCGGCGCCGAAACCCCAGTGCCAGCTATGCGTCGGGTCGAGCCCCCAGCCTGCCAGGAGAGCCTTGAACTGTGCGCCCTGCGCCAGCCAACCGACCACCAGCGGCGCGGCGAACGCGCCGAGGTTGATGCCCATGTAGAAAAGCGAGAAGCCCGCGTCGCGTCGCGTATCCCCGTGCGAATAGAGTCCGCCGACGAGCGTGCTGATGCTCGGCTTGAGCAGACCGGTGCCGAGCGCGACAAGGATGAGGCCGGCGTAGAACGTCGGGACGGAAGCGAACGCCAGGCAGTAGTGGCCGGCAGTGATGATGAGGCCGCCGACAAGTACCGCGCGCCGTGCGCCGATGAAGTTGTCCGCGAGGTAGCCCCCGAGGATGCACACCATGTAACTGGCCATGGTGTAATTGCCGTAGATCTGCGTGGCCAGACCCTGGTCCATCCCCATTCCGCCCATCGCCAAGGGCGCGATCATGAACAACAGTAGGATCGCCCGCATGCCGTAGTAGGAGAACCGCTCCCACATCTCGGCGTAGAACAGCATGCTCAGCCCCCGGGGATGCCCGGCGATACCCCCATGGTCGCGCTCGGTGTGCTTGGCCGGCGATTCGACGTCTGGGGTCAGTTCGTGCATCGGAAGGGGTTATAAGCGGCGGAACGGGGGAGGGGGAGTCGGTAATGCAATCCGGGCGGACCAGCGGGACGGCGTTGACAAAGGGGGTCAGAGGCCTAGTTTTGAGACTCATTCTCAATTAGAGTGACTCCGCTTTCCCAACTTCTGCCCGGCCAATTCGGCAAGCTGGCCTCGCTCAATCCCGAGCGCGGGGTGGATCAGCGTCTGATGGCGCTCGGCCTCCTCCCAGGGATGGTCCTGAAGCTCATCCGTAAGGCGCCCCTCGGCGACCCGCTCGCCATCGAGTTCGGGGGCCAAGTCGTGAGCCTCCGCCTCGCCGAAGCCGAGAACCTGATCGTCGACGTCTCCGCCGACTGTCCCATCCAAAGACCGCGCCAACCGTGAGCACGCCCGAAGCAGGCCTTCTGGTCGCGCTCGTCGGTAACCCTAACACCGGCAAGTCGACCCTCTTCAACGCCCTGACGGGGCTGCGTCAGCGTGTCGGCAATTACCCGGGCGTCACCGTCGCCCGCAAGTCCGGCACGTGCGACCTCGGCGACGGCCAGAAGGTCGAACTCGTCGACCTGCCCGGACTTTATTCCCTCGCCGCCGCCTCGCCCGATGAGCAGGTCGTCATCGACGCCCTTTCCGGTAATATCGCTGGCGATCGCCGCCCCGATGCCGTGGTGCTGGTCGTCGATGCCACGAACCTGCTCCGCAATCTCTTCCTCGCCTCGCAGGTAGCTGAGCTCGGCCGTCCGGTGGTCATCGTCCTCAACCAGGCCGATGTCGCCAAGGAACAAGGCCTCCGCATCGATACCGAGCTGCTTTCCCGCCGCCTCGGCGGAGTCCCCGTCGTGCTGTCGTCCGCTTGGAAGGGCGAAGGCATCCTCGATGTGCGGCGCGCGATCGCGGCCGCGCTTGATCAGAAGGCCGTGCTCAAACGGGTCAACTGGCCCGCCGACATCGCCGGCGCTCTCGCCGCCGTGGGCAAAGCCGCCACGGCCGATACGGGTAAGCAGGTCTCGGTCGCCGACGCGCAACGGCTGCTCTTCGACACGAATCCTTCGACGGCCGAACGGCTCGGCTGGACCGTCGCCCAGCGTGAGTCGACGCTCCGCTCCGCCCGCGACCGCGTACGTTATTCCGGCTACAACCCGATGGCCGCCGAGCCACTGGTGCATTACGCGCATCTGCGTGTCGTGCTGGAAGGCGTCGTGACCGAAGGCCTTGGCAAGGCCGGCCAGACCGCCGCCGTCGACCGCTTGCTCCTGCATCGCTTCCTCGGCCCCTTCTTGTTCCTGGGCATCATGCTCGGTTTCTTCGCCTCCGTCTTCTGGCTCGCGAAGTTCCCGATGGACTGGATCCAGGCCGGCGTCGATTGGACCAAGGCCGTCGTCGCGCCGCAGCTCGACGCCTACCCGATGCTCCAAAGCCTGCTGGCTGACGGCATCATCGGCGGGGTCGGCGCGTTCCTGGTCTTCCTGCCGCAGATCCTCATCCTTTTCCTTTTCATCGGCATCCTTGAGGACAGCGGCTACATGGCGCGTGCCGCGTTCATCATGGACCGGCTGTTCAGCTGGTGCGGACTCAACGGCAAGAGCTTCGTGCCGATGCTCTCCGGTTTCGCCTGCGCGATCCCGAGCCTGCTTTCAACGCGGACGATCGAAGACCCCAAGGCCCGGCTTGCGACCGCCTTCGTGGTGCCGTTCATGAGCTGCTCGGCGCGCTTCCCGATCTACGCCCTGATGTGCGCGGCGTTCATCGGTCCGCTCTACGGCCCTGGCTGGGAATCGCTCGTCATGGTCGGCATGCACTGCGTCGGGCTGCTCTTCGCCGTGCCGACCGCCTTCGTGCTCACCCGCCTCGTGCTCAAGGTGAAGCCCCAGCCATTCGTCCTCGAGCTGCCGCGCTACCAGATGCCGAAGCCGCGCGACGTGGTCTGGCGCATGTGGCAGAACGCCGCCGAGTTCGTCTCGAAGGCCGGCACGGTCATCTTCGCCATCACGATCATCGTGTGGGCGCTGTCCTACTTCCCGCGCGACGCCTCCGTCGCCGAGCGCATCAAGGCGGCTAATCCGACGGCCGCCGAAGAGGTCGTGAAGGCCAAGGTCCAGGCGGCCTACGTCGAGCAGTCCTACATGGGCCGCTTCGGCAAGGCGGTGCAGCCGGTCTTCGACCCTCTGGGTTTCGACTGGAAGATCACCGTGGGCGTGCTCGCGAGCTTCCCGGCGCGTGAAGTGATCGTCTCGACGCTTGGCGTCACCTATTCCGTGGGCGAAGGCGCCGAAGCCGACAGCCAACAGCTGCGCAAGGCGATGCAGGACGCCAAATGGTCCGAGGGCCCGCGCGCCGGCAGCCCGATCTTCTCCCTCGCCGCCGTGCTCGCGCTGATGGTCTTCTTCGCCCTCTGCTCGCAGTGCGGCCCGACGATCGCCACGCTCGCCCAGGAGACCGGCGGCTGGAAATGGGCCGCGGGCTCGTTCCTCTATATGACCACGCTCGCCTGGATCGTCGCGATGCTGGTCTACCAAGGCGTCAGCCGTCTGACATGAACCTCGAGGCCGTCATCGTGGGAGCTATCGTCGGAGTCGCCGCCGGCTGGCTGATTCGCCGCTGGCTCGCCGCGGCCCGTCGTCGCAAGGAAGGCGGCTGCGCCGGGGACTGTGGCTGCGCGACGAAACTAAAGCCGAAGAAGTAAGCGCGATAGGTAAGTTGACCGGTTGATCGGTTGAAGGGGAAGCAATGGGTAGGGACGTGATTGCTATCACGTCCGTTCGCCAGGTGATTCACTTATCTATTCAACTTAGCTAAGGCCCGACGACTTCGCGATTTCGGTCTCGAACGGAGGCGATGGCAATCGCCTCCCTACCTAAGAAACCCCAGCCAATCATCAGGTCTCAGGTTCCCCTTTGAGCCCGGTCTTCTCTGATCAACCGAGCCTCTGGGCCTCTCATTTGTCCCCTTGCCCCCGTGTCACCGTGCCAGCGTGTCCCCTCGCGGCTCCGCCGCGCTCACGCCGGCTGCTGCTGGCTGAGGCAGTGCAGCGCACCACCTTCGATCAGGAGCAGGCGGCAGTCGATGCCCACGATTTTCCGGCCCGGGAAGCAGTCGCCGATGATGCCCATGGCGACCTTGTCAGAGTCCTGGCCGTAGAGCGGCACGAGGACGCCGCCGTTCACGATGAGGAAATTCGCGTGGCTCGGCGGCAGGTCGCGGCCCGCGAGGCGGATGGGCTTGGGCAGCGGGAGTTCGAGGATGTCGAGACGCTGGCCGCGCGGGCGCATCTCGCGCAGGCGCTGGAGGTTCTCCTGCATCGGCGCGTAGTTGGGCGAGGCCTTGTCGGCTTCGCTGACGGCGAGGATCGTGCGCGGCGCGATGAAGCGCGCGAGGTTGTCGATGTGGCCGTCGGTGTCGTCGTTGGCCAGGCCTTCGCCGATCCAGAGGAGCTCATCGATCGCGAGGCCGTCGCGGATGGCGGCGTGGAACGCGGCGTCGTCGCGGCCTTCCGCTCGGTTCGGGTTGTTCTGCACGGCCTCGGTGGTGAGAAGCAGGCCGTCGCCGGAGACTTCGATACCGCCGCCTTCGAGTTCAAAGGGATAGCTGAACTTCTTCACGCCGAGGCGCGCGGCGACCTTGCCGGGGACCTGGTTGTCGAGCGAGGCCTCGAACTTGCCGCCCCAGCCGTGGAATTCCCAGTCGGTGAGCGCGAGCTCCTTGGTCTGGTCGTTCTTCACGAAGATCGGGCCGTGGTCGCGGCACCAGACGTCATCGGTGGCGATGTCGGTCAGTTCGATGACGGAGAGGTCGGCCTTGGCCTCCTTGAGTTCGCGTTCAGCTTCGGCGCGCAGCTTGCCTGCGGCGTTGATCTTCACCGGCTGGAACTTCGAGATCGCGGCCGCGAACTCCGCGAACTTCGCGGGGATGAGTCCGTAGTGGCCGGGCCAGAGCGCGGTGTTCGAGGGCCAGGACAGCCATGTGGCGGACTGGGGTTCCCATTCCGCAGGCATGCGAAATCCGAGGGAGCGAGGCGAGGCCATGCGGAAGGTCAGTCGCGCAGACGGCGCGTCAGGTCGCCGTAGGCGTCGATGCGTCGGTCGCGGAAGAACGGCCAGATGCGGCGGAATTCGCGCTGCTTCACGAGGTCGCAATCGGCGAGGAGGATCTCCTCCTTCTCGACGGAAGCGCGGGCGACGATCTCGCCGTACGGGTCCGAGACGAAGCTCTGTCCCCAGAACTGCGTGCGGCCTTCGGTGCCGACGCGGTTGGTCGCGGCGACGTAGCAGCCGTTGGCGACGCCGTGGCCGCGCTGGACGGTCTCCCAGGCGTTATGCTGCGCCCGGCCGAGGGCGGCCTTCTCTTCAGGCAGCCAGCCGATCGCGGTCGGGTAGAAGAGGATCTGGGCGCCGCCGAGCGCGGTGAGACGGGCGGCTTCAGGGTACCATTGGTCCCAGCAGATGAGCACGCCGATGTCGCCGTGCGCGGTCTTCCAGGTGCGGAAGCCGAGGTCGCCGGGGGTGAAGTAGAATTTTTCCTCGAAGCCTGGGTCCTGTGGGATGTGCATCTTCCGGTACTTGCCGAGCACGGTGCCGTCCGCGTCGATGACGGCCGCGGTGTTGTGGTAGACTTCGCTGCCGCGCGCTTCGAAGAGCGGGGCGACGATGACGACGCCGAGACGCTTCGCGGCCTTGGCGAGTTCGGTCACGGACGGGCCGGTCTCGATCGGCTCGGCGAGGTCGAAGTTCTTCGGGTCCTGGGTGATGCAGAAATACTTCGTCGTGAACATCTCCTGCAGGCCGATGATCTTGGCGCCCTTGGCCGCCGCTTCTTCGATGCGGGGTAGGGTCTTGCGCACGTTCGCCGCGGGCGTGTCCTCGGCGGTGAGCTGGATGAGACCGACGCGGACGGAGTCAGCCATGGGCGTGCGTCAGTAGACGAGCTTGTTGATCGGGTACTCCACGATGCCCTCGGCGCCGGCGGCCTTGAGGGTCGGGATGAACTCGCGCGCCTGGCGGGCGTCGATGATGGTCTCGACGGCGATCCAGTCGGCGTTGCTCAGGGGCGAGACCGTCGGATTACGCAAGGCGGGGAGGGCGGCCGCGACTTGGTCCAGCTTCGCCTTCGGGAGATTGAACTTGAGGCCGACCATGTGCTGCGCGGCGAGGGCGCCCTGTAGCATGAGCACGATCTGCTCGATCTTGGCGCGCTTGGCGGGATTGGCCCAGGCGGCTTTGTTCGCGACGAGGACGGTGGTGGTCTCCATCAGCTGGGCGACGATGCGCAGCTTGTTGGCCTTGATGGAGGAGCCGGTCTCGGTGATGTCGACGATGGCGTCGGCGAGCTCAGGCACCTTCACTTCGGTGGCGCCCCAGGAGAATTCGACTTCGCATTCGACGCCCTGCGACTTGAACCAGCGGCGGGTGGTCTCGACGAGTTCGGTGGCGACGCGCTTGCCGGCGAGATCCTTGGCGGTCTGGACAGGGGAGGCTTCGGGGACGCAGAGGACCCAGCGGGATTTCTGGGCGGAGGCGCGGCTGTAGATCAACTCGCAGACCTGCACGACGTCGGCGTTGTTTTCCTGGACCCAGTCCTGGCCGGTGAGGCCGCAGTCGAAGAAGCCGTGCTCGACATAACGGGCGACTTCCTGGGCGCGGATGAAGCGACCATCGAGGGCGGGGTCATCGAAGGAGGGGCGATAAGAGCGGCTGCTCTTGGCGACGGGGAACCCGGCCCGGGCGAATAGCTGGAGAGTGGCCTCTTCCAGGCTGCCCTTGGGCAGACCGAGCATCAATTTGGCGGCTTCCTGACTCATTGGACCATTGAGGAAGCCCACCCTAAGCCCCTCCGCAAGCATTAAGGGATTGACTAAGAACCCCACGGAAATGACCCTTTTTTACCCCAATCTTATGCAGCGCACCGTGCTTCTCCTCGCTCTCGCGGCTTCCTTCGTCGGCTGCAAATCGGCCTCGAAAAACCAGGCCTCCGTCCCCGCCGAAGCCACGCGCTTCTCCTGGCAGAAGGAAACCCTGCCCGCCGCTCCCGACCCCTCTCGCGTGAGCGTCCTCTCCCTCCGTGGCGACCTTTCGCTCCTCGAGCTCTCCGCGATCGAGAAGCGCGACCCCGGCGCCAAGCTGCAGCTCACCAAGGGCGGCAAGAACTTCATCGTCGAAATCATCAAGGCCGACGACAAGTCCGCCGTGGTGGCCATCATCCCCGGACAGTCCTCGGTCCCTGAGGTCGTCGCCGGTGATGACCTCGGCTTCGCCGTCTTGGCTCAGTAACCCCCGCCTGGGAGTCACACCCCGGGACAGAAGGACCCGCCTGCCCAGCGCAGCGGGTCTTCTTTATGCCCATCGCCTTGGTAAAAAGCCCATAAACAGGGCTTTTTGCCTCCGCCGTTGACCCTGCTGGGTGGCATGGCTACTGCTCGATTTCCGCGTCCGCCGATGTCCGCCACTTCACCAAGCACCCGATGGGGCACCGCCCTGCGCAAGCTCCTCACGGTGCTTTGCGGCATCGCCCTGTTCCTGGTCGCGGTCGGGCTCCTGGGCATCTGGGCGCTGGGTCGCTTTTCGCCCAAACTGCTCGACGCTTCCCTTGCGACCAAGTCCGGAGCCCACCTGGCGGTCGAGGCCAACGACACCAATCTGTTCGGCGGGCGTATCGCCTTCGAAGGGCTGACGATCACCAACCCGACCCGATGGACCGAGAAGGAGTTCCTCAAGGTCCGCCGCCTCGTCATCGACCTCGACCTGCTCACGTTCTTCGAGGGCGGCAGCCAGACGGTCAACGACGCGGAACTCGACATCGAGCACCTCACGATCGTCGGTAAGGCCGACTTCCTGGCCGACAACAACGCGAAGGATATCTTCAACGGACTCAAGGCGGCGCCCTCCGCCGGCCCATCCCGGCCCGAGCCGAAGACGCCGGGCGAGAAGCAGCCTTTCCTGATCAAGCGTCTCCGCGTCCGGGTCGACCGCATCACGGTCATCGCCGGCGACGGGACGCCCGCGCGCAAGGTGGTCGTCGACCAGCCTTTCGGCTACGTGTTCGAGGCGCGTGACATCACGGAACGCAACTTCGCCGAAAAAGTCTCCCGCCCGATGGGCGCGCAGGCTTTGCAGAACGCCGCGCAGCGGCAGCCGGAACTCCTGCTCGACCTCGCCCGCGAACGCGTGCGTAAATCCATCACCGAAAAACTCCTCGGCGAAAAATAATCTCATGACTGACCCGATCCCTTCCTCCGAACCTGTCCAGCCCGACGTCCCGACCCGCATCGCCGAGCTCGAAGGCCAGGTCGCCTTGCTCAAGGACACGGTGCTGCGTAGCAACGCAGACCAGCAGAACCAGCAGCGCCGCCACCAGCGCGAACGCGAAGAGCTCCGCAAGTTCGCGACGGCCGGCCTCCTCGAAGACCTGCTGCCCGCCCTTGATTCCCTCAGCCTCGGCCTCGATTCGGCCGCGAAGCAGACCGATGGCCGCGCCGTCGCCGAAGGCTTCCGCATGGCGGTCGGCCAGCTGCGCTCGATCCTCTCGGCTCAAGGGCTCGTCGAGATCAGCCCGGTGGGTCAGCCTTTCGATCCTTCCCGCCACGAGGCCGTGGGCTCCGAACCGAGCGCCGACGTCGCCGAAGGCACGGTGCTGCGCGTCGCCCGTTCGGGCTGGTTGCTCCATGAACGCGTCGTCCGCCCGGCCGCCGTCTTCGTCTCCGCCGGCGCCGCCAAGTAGTCCCTTCCGATGGCCGACGAATATTACACCCTGCTGGGCGTCGCGAAGTCCGCGTCCGCCGATGACCTCAAGAAGGCTTATCGCAAGAAGGCGATGGAGTTCCACCCTGACCGCAATCCAGGGAACAAGGAGGCCGAGGAGAAATTCAAGAAGGTCTCGCGCGCCTACGAGATCCTTGGCGACGAAGCCAAGCGTAAGCTCTACGACCAACACGGCGAAGCCGCGTTCGACCCGAACATGGGCGGCGGCGCCGGCCGCGGTCCGGCTGGCGGCGGCTTCCGTGGCGCCGATCCGCGTGACATCTTCGAACAGATGTTCGGCGGCGGGGGCGGGAGCTTCGGCGACATGTTCGGCGGCGGCGGAGGCGGCCAAGGCCACGACAACGCGGGCGAAGACCTTCGCGTCGACCTGAAGATCTCGCTCGAAGAGGCCGCCGAAGGCGTCGAGCGCAAGATCCCTTATCGTAAGCACGTCGCCTGCGCGAAGTGCTCCGGCTCCGGCGCCGAAGCCGGCGCCAAGAAGACCCGATGCCCGACGTGCCACGGCCATGGCCAGGTCGTCCGCTCCCAAGGCTTCTTCTCGATGAAGCAGACCTGCCCGAGCTGCGCCGGCGAAGGCGAACGCATCGACAAGCCTTGCAAGTCTTGCTCCGGCGAAGGCCGCATGGTCGCCGAATCCACCGTCAGCCTGCGCATCCCCCCCGGAGTCGACACGGGCACGAAGCTCCGCTCGACGGGCAACGGCTCCGCCGGACGCCGCGGCGCCTCGGCCGGCGATCTTTACGTCTACATCACGGTCAACGAACACGAACTCTTCGAACGCGACGGCGATGACCTCGCCTGCAGCGTGCCGGTGAAGTTCTCGATCGCGGCCCTCGGCGGCAAGATCGTCGTCCCGAAGCTCAAGGGTAAGACCAACTTGAACATCCCGGCCGGGACCCAGGGCGGGACGATCTTCCGCCTGCGCGGCGAAGGCATGCCGCCGCTCCGCGGCTCGACTTCCGGCGATCTGCTCGTGCGCGTCGACATCGACGTGCCCAAGAAGATGACCGACAAGGAAAAGGAAGCCCTCAAGGCCTACGCCGCCGCCTGCGGCGATGAAGCCGCCCCGGTCTCCGAGTCTTGGCGTTCGAAGTTCAAGAAGTTCTTCCCTTAACCCCCTTGCCCGACAGGGGTCGGGTCGTAAGGTGAACCCATGCCGCGCGACCCCGGCCAGACCGACCGACTGATCCGCCGTCTCCGCTGGGACGACCTGGATCGGTCATGGCTGTTGCGGTTCGCCGAGTTCGCGCGCGAGGAAGACCTCTCCGGCCTAGGGCTCGCGCCGCCGCCGCTCCGCACCGGTGATCCCTCCGCGGCCCTGCTCGCCGGCAGCGAACGCGCCCGCGCGCGGATCGTCGCCCGTCGCCCGATGGTCTTGGCCGGCCTCGGGCTGCTCGACGTGGTGTTCGCTGCCTACGGCGGCCGCTGCCACGCGAAGCCGCTCGCGTACGATGGTCAGTTCGTCCCGGCCGGCACCGCGGTCGCCGAAGTCGAAGGCCCCGCTGCCGAACTGCTGACCGCCGAGCGTATCCTGCTCAACTTCCTCCAGCGTCTCTGCGGCGTGGCGACGCACACCCGCGAGCACGTCCTCGCCCTAGGCTCCTCGCCGACGAAGCTGCTTGATACGCGCAAGACGACCCCGGGTTTCCGCATGCTCGAAAAATACGCGGTCGGTCAAGGTGGCGGCTATAACCACCGGCTCGGGCTCTTCGATCGGATCATGGTGAAGGATAACCACCTGGCCGCCGGCGGCGCGACGGCCGGCGAGCGTATCACGAAGATGGTCCAGCGCGCGCGCGACAGCCGCCCCGACCTGCTCGTCGAAGTCGAGGTCGACCGCCTCGACCAGATCGCCCCGGTCCTGAAGGCCGGCGCGGACATCATCTTGCTCGATAACTTTCCGACCGCCGACCTGCGAGAAGCCATCCCGCTGCTCCGCGGTCGCGCCTGGTCCGAAGTCAGCGGCGGCGTGAGCCTCGCCTCGTTGCCGCTCATCGGCGCGCTCGCCCCCGATTTCGTCTCGAGCGGCGGACTCACCCACGCCGCGCCTTGGTGCGACCTCGGCCTCGACTGGCTCTGACGCCATGCCCGCCCTCGACAGCAGCATCCTCCTCGCGTTCCTCGAGGCAGACGGCGAACCGGTCAGCGGCGACCGTCTGGCGAAGGAGCTCGGCGTCTCGCGCGTCGCGATCTGGAGCCGGCTCGAACGCCTCCGCGCCGATGGCTTCACCTTCAAGGCTTCGACCCGCAAGGGCTATGAACTGAAATCCGTCCCCCGCGAGCTCAACGCCGCGTTGCTCGACGCCCATCTGCGTCGGCTCAAGGTCGCGCCCGCGGTCGAATTGCTCGACGAGGTCGACAGCACGAACTCCGAAGCGGAACGTCGGCTCGCCGTCGGTCAGGAGGCCCCGTTCGCGGTGCTCGCGTGTTCGCAGCGCGCTGGTCGCGGGCGGCTCGGTCGCAAGTGGCACAGCGCCCGGTCCGGCAACCTTTACCTGTCGCTCGCTTTCCGTCCGTTCATCTCCCCGGAGCGGCTCAAGCCGTTCACGCTTTGGATGGGCCTCGCGCTTTGCTCGCACGTCGAGAAATCGCTCGGCCTCAAGCTCGGCTTGAAGTGGCCCAACGACCTGCAATCGCCGGATGGTCGCAAGGTCGCCGGCATGCTCACCGAGGCGCGGCTTGATGCGGATTCCGTCCGCGAGCTGGTCTTCGGGTTGGGCCTTAATCTCACCGGCCAGCCGAAGGACTTCCCGGCTGAGATCCGGTCGGTCGCCGGTTCGCTTGAGGCGGCGCTCGGCGCGCCGCTCGACGTCAACCGCGAGGCGGCCGCCGTCATCGCCGCGCTTTTCCGCGCCTGGGAGCAGTTCGAAGAAGGCACCTGGTCGCGTTCCTTCCGCAAGCTCTGGGCTTCCTATGACGTCCTGGCCGGCAAATCCGTCCGCGTCGGCCTCCGCGGCGACCCGGTCGCGGGCATCGTCGACGGCATCGACGAAGAAGGATCCCTGATTCTCCGCACGGGCGGTGGCCGCAAGGCCGTCGTGTCTTCGGGCGAGGTGACGTTGCGCAAAGCCTGAGCGCTTGCGCCGCCCGCCGCCCTTCTCACCATCTTCACCGTGTCCCTCTTCTGCCTCGATGTCGGCAACACGCACGCGCATTGGGGCGTCGTCGATGGCCGCCAGGTGCTCGCCCACGGCGAACTCCCGACCGCTTCGCTCGAGACGGCTGCCCTGAACGCGTTGCTCGCCGCCCATCCGACGCAGGGCGTCGCCCTGGCGAGCGTCGTGCCGACGGTGACGGCGGCGATCTCGCCGGCCTTGCTCAGCAGCGGGCGGCCTTTCTATCATCTTCGTCACGACAACGTGGAAGGCCTCGGCTTTGATTATCCGAAGCCGGCCGAGGTCGGCCAGGATCGTCTGGCTGATTGCGTCGGCGCCCAGCTCGTCGCTGGCGCGCCCGCGGTGATCGTCGGCATGGGCACGGCCACGACCGTCGATATCCTCACCGAACGCGGCTACGCCGGCGGCATCATCGCCCCCGGTCTCGGCGTGATGACGCAGTATCTCCACGAACGGACGGCGCTGCTGCCGGCCCTCGACCCGGCTTCGTTGCTTGGCGGTCCGGCGATCGGCAAGTCGACCGTCGACGCGATGCGCGCCGGTTGCGCCCTGGGGTTCGCCGGCATGATCGGCGCCTTGCTCGACGGCGTATGCGCCGAACTCGTCCGCCAAGGTTCGCCCATGCCCAAGGTGATCGTCACCGGCGGCGCCGCCGTCTACCTGCCTGCCTCCTGGCAGGCGAGGGTGACGCATGAGCCGCACCTGACCCTGCTCGGCCTGGCCGAAGCCCACCGCCGCCACTTCGCATGAGCGACCCCGATCCCTTGGCGAAGCTCCGTCGCTTCGTGCCGCTGCTGTCCGTGGTCGTCCTGCTGCAGGCCGGCTTCCTCGTCTACGCCTTGTTCGCGGAGAAACTCCCGAAGGTCTGGCCGCTGGTGGTCGGCGACCTGGTCTTCTCGGGCGTCCTGCTCTTCGTGCTCTGGCGGTTCCTGGTCCGCCGTCGCGGCTAGGCCTTGATCAGCTTCAGGAGTTCCTTGCGGCGCGCCCGGATCTCCCGGCAACCGGCTTTGGCCAGGCGGTCGGTCGAGAAGGCTTCGACGGTCAGGCTGGCGACGGCGGTACCGTAGACCATGGCCTGCTTGAGGGTCGCGAAATCGGTCGTGCCGGCCGAGGCCAGGTAGCCGAGCAGGGCTCCGGCGAAGCTGTCGCCGGCCCCGGTGGGGTCGCGCAGCTCGGTCACGGGGTAGGCGGGGAGGGCGAAGAGGCCTTCTTCGTGGAAGAGGACCGCGCCGTGCTCGCCTTTCTTGATGATGACGGTCTTGCAGCCGTGCTTGCGCAGCTCGCGGCCGGCGACGATCACGTTGGCCTCGCCGGTGAGCTTGGCGGATTCGGTGTCATTGATCACGAGCAGGTCCGCGCGGCGCATCACTTCGCCGAGCTGCTCGCGTTGGGTTTCGATCCAGATGTCGATGGTATCGGCGAGCACGAAGCGCGGCGCCGTCAGCTGGTTGAGGACGTCGAGCTGGAGGTCCGGGCGGATGTTGCCGAGCATCACGAACGGCGTCGCGCGATGCGCATCGCCCAGCTTCGGCTTGAAGTGCTCGAAGACGTTGAGCTGGAGGTCCTCGGTGTCGCGGCGGTTATAGTTCTCGTGGTAGCGCCCGCGCCAGAAGAACGTGCGGCCGGAGGAATCGGTCAGGAGGCCGTCGAGGTCGATGCCGCGCTTGGCGAGCTTGTTGCGGTCGCGGTCGCGGAAGTCATGGCCGACCACGCCCACGATGCGGGGCGGCGCGAAGTAGCTCGCGGCGAGGCACGCGTACGAAGCGCTGCCGCCGAGGATGCGTTCGCCTTTGTCATGAGGCGTGACGATGCTGTCATAGGCGACGGAGCCGACGACGAGCACGGGATCGGCCTCGCGGCCCTTGTTCTTGATACGGGTGGGAGTGGTCATGGAAAGAGGTCGGGGCGTTCGTCACGAAGACGATAGAGCGCGAGCAGGGCGAGCGAATGCTGCGCCGTATTGGCGAGCGCCTGCGCGAGCGCGGCCTTGGGGCTGAGGGCGAGGACTTGGATCTCTTCGTGTTCGTCGGGGGCGCGGCGGCCGGTGGGGCGCACGCCTTCCAGCAGCACGAAATGGCAGCGATTGGCCTGAATGGCGGGGTTCGGGGCGCAGGTCCCGAGCAGGCGGGCGCGGCCTCCGGCGAAGCCGGTTTCCTCTTCGGTCTCGCGCACGGCGGCGAGCAGCGGATCTTCGCCGCGCTCGATGATGCCGCCCGGCGCTTCGGTGGAAAGATCGCGCGTGCCGAAGCGATATTGCCGCACCATCACCAGGCGCCCGTCTTCGGTGATCGGTAGCGCGAGCACCCAGTCGCCGGAGCGGAGCACAAAAAAATCACCCTCTCGTTGGTCGAGAGGGTGATGACAGTGTTCCTTGTAAACCCGGAAAACCCTGCAGTCGGCGTGGAGCTCTTCGTGCTGGACGGACCAGCGAGAGGGCGCCGACATGCGCGAGCTTACTTGGTCTTCAGCTTCTGGCCGATGCGGAGACGGGTAGCGTCGACGCCCGGGTTGAGGTCCTGGAGAGCCTTGAGCGAGATACCGGCCTTCTTGGCGATACCGCTGAGGGTCTCGCCCTTGGCGACGGCGTGCTCGCCGGGGCCGGCAGGAGCGGCGGACTTACCCGAGCCGGCGGCCGGCTTGGAGGTGGCGAGCTTCTGGAGAGCGGAGATCTGATCAGCGAGGGCCTTCTCGTTTTCGGAGGTCTGCTGCTTGGTGGCGGCGAGGTCGGCGGCGACGGCGACGACTTCGTCCTTGTTCGCCTTGCCGGCGAGGGCGGCACCGAGTTCGGCGACGCTGGTCTTGGCGCCGGCGGCTTCATCGCTGGCGAGCTGGGCTGCGCCCTTGGCCTTGATGCCGAGCACGAGGCCGGCGGCGCCGAGAGCGAAACCGAGGATACCCACGATGAGCGGGAGCTTGGATTCGGAAGAGGAGGGAGAGATGCTGTCGTTTTCCATGTGTAGGAGGTGTTTTGCGGGTTGGAACAGTTGGAGATTAGCGGTTTGACACGGACGGCAACACAAAATCAGACTGTTTCTTCGGGTACCGGGCAGTATCTCAATTGGTAGAGTCCCTGCTTTGGGAGCAGGGTGTTGCAGGTTCAAGTCCTGTCTGCCCGACCACCCGACACTTCCAAGGCAAGCCCAGAGACCCCTCAGGCGTATGCCAGGACTTGTCCGTCTTTGATCACCGTGACGTGGTTGGCCCCATCAGGGCGGGTCGAAGCTTCGGTCCGCCCGATCACCTGCGCGGCCAAGCCGAGCTCCGCGGCGAGGCGCAAGGCGACCTCGGCATCCTGGGGCGCCAGAAAGACCTCCAGGCGGTGTCCCATGTTGTAAACCTGGTGCATTTCTTTGGCCTCCGTCCCGCTGACCCGGGCGATCTCGGCGAAAATGGGGGGCGTCGGGAAGAGGTTATCCTTGATGAAATGGACCTTGGAGCCGAACCGACGGCACTTGGTCTGGCCTCCGCCGGAGCAGTGGACGAGGCCTTTGACGCGCTGGTTGCCGAGGGCCTGGAGCAGGCGCAGGGCGTAAGGGGCGTAGGTGCGGGTCGGGGACAGGAGGGCTTGGCCGACGGTCAAGGACGAGCCCGGCAGGGCGTCGGTCAGGCGATGGGGGCCGCAATAGGCTAGCTCGGCCGGGGTGGCCTTGTCGTAGGTCTCCGGATATTTCTCGGCGTAGTACTTGGAGAGGAGCTCGTGCCGGGCGCTGGTCAGGCCGTTGGAGCCGATGCCGCTGTTCTCCGCGGTCTCGTATTTCGCGCGGCCGTGCGAAGCGATGCCGACGATGACGAGGCCCGGGACGACGCGCGCGGCGTCGACGACGTCGGCGCGGTCGAGGATCGCGGTCGCGGTGGAATCGACGGTCAGCGTGGGCGTCAGGTCACCGACGTCGGCCGTTTCGCCGCCGCCGGAGGTGATGCCGAAGCCCTGTTCGCGCAGCATGGCGAGCACGTCTTCGGTGCCGTTGATCAGCTCCGCGAGGATGGCGCCGGGGATGGCCTTGGCGTTGCGGTTGATGGTCGAGGAAAGGATGACGCCCTTGGTCACGCCGACGCACAGGAGGTCGTCGATGTTCATGACGATGCTGTCCTGGGCGATGCCCCGGAAGACGGAGGCGTCGCCGGTCTCCTTCCACCAGAGGTAGGCGAGCAAGGCCTTGGTGCCGGAGCCGTCCGAATGGGTGACGACGCACTTCGCGGCGTCGCCGGTCAGGTTGTCGGCGACGATCTTGCAGAAGGCCTGCGGGAAGAGGCCGGGGTCGAGGCGATCGACGGCGGCGTGCACTTCGCTCTTGGAGGCGGAGACGCCCCGGGCCGCGTATCGACCGGAATCCGAGGAGGGCTTGCTTTCGTGCGCCATGGCTCTTGCGTGCTTATCTCCGACCCTGCTATTCGGTCAACGCCCTTCTCCCTCGTGCTGCAACTCTTCCTCCGGCATCCTTGGCTCCGTCGCCTCTCCGCGGCGTTGGTCGGCCTGTTGCTCGGCGTCATGCTCGTCGCCGCTTGGGGCTGGTGGAACGCGCGCAGCCTCCGCGTCCTCGCGGCCGAGCTCCGCCTTGCCTATGAGAAACACGACGCCGCCGCGATGGAGCAGCTCTTCTGCTGGGAGGGCGTCGATGCCGGGACCCGCGCGCGCATCCGCCTGGTCATCCTGCAGGAATACGAGCTGCCGGTCGCTTCGGTCGTCGTCCGTCCGCTCTCCGTGCTCGATCGGCAGCCCGGCCCCGGCCTCCGTCCTAATCTCCCGCCCGCCGCGACGATCGAAGTCGCTTTCGACACCGCCGATCGTCTTTCCGCCGCCTATCTTGCCGGCCGCGACGGCTGGTTCCGGCATAAGCTCGTGGTCATGCTGCCCGCCAACTGACGCGGATTCTTGACAGCCGCCCGCCGCCTTCCAATTAATCACACCCTATGGCCGACAAGAACGACAAGCGCCCCGAAAGCGCCCCCGGTAAATTCTACGTGGATTCGCAGTGCATCGATTGCGACCTCTGCCGCGAGACCGCCCCGAAGTCCTTCACCCGCCAGGATGACGGCGGCTATTCCTACGTCTTCGCCCAGCCGACCGACCAGGAAGGCATCGACAAGTGCATGGAAGCCCTCGAAGGCTGCCCGGTCGACGCCATCGGCAAGGACGGCGAATAATCGCTCCCACGCTCCCGCTGAAAGCCCCGGACCTCCGGGGCTTTTTGTTTGGTAGGCTCCGGCGCTTGGCCTAGGTTCGGCCCATGGGCGTAAAAATCTCCTGCGAATACCTCGGCGACCTCCGCGTGCGCGCGACGCACGGCCCGTCGGGCACGGTCCTGCACACCGACGCGCCGGTCGACAACCATGGCAAAGGCGAATCGTTCTCGCCGACCGACCTGACGGCGACCTCGCTCGCGACGTGCATCATGACGATCCTCGGCATCCAGGCCAAGGGACTCGGTCTCGATTTCCGCGGCCTGCGCGTCGAGGTCGAGAAACACATGACGACCGAGGCCCCGCGTCGCATCGCCAAGCTCGAGGCTTCGATCCACATGCCCGCCGGCATCGCCGAAGACCTCCGTGACCGCCTCATCCGCGCGGCCAACGCTTGTCCGGTGAAGCAGTCGCTCCACCCCGACGTCGAGATCGCGCTGACCTGGAATTGGTGAGCGGCTGAATGGAGGTAGGGTCGGGACCGCGTCACGACATGGCCTGTATCTGCCTCGGGTAGGGACGTGATTGCCATCACGTCCGTTCGCTTCCGCACGTCCGCATTCATCGGCCCTGGCTAAGACCTAAACAGGTGACAGGTGACGGCCACCAGGGCATCAGCCCCTCGGGAATCAGCCATTCAGCCTTCGGCAGTCGGCTCCAGGCCCCCGCGGCCGATGGCCGAAAAGCCGATACCTGAGTTGCCGTCACCCGTGGCTGACACCCGTCACCCGGAATTTAATTCCCCAGCCAATCATCCGGTCTCCGGTTCCCCTTTGAGCGGGCGCTCTGCCTTCCCGCCAACCGCTAGCCGCTAACCGCCATCACCAGCGACGTTTCTTATGCCCGATCGCGGCGTAATAAGTCAGATAAAGATAGCAGGGTAGCAGGATCCAGTAACCGGCATGCGCGGAGTGATAATGGTCCGCGAGCCAGCCATAGCCGAGCGGGATGAGCGCGTTGCCGCAGAGCCCCATGATCATCAGCGAGGCGCCGGTCTTGGTGAAGCGGCCGAGTCCGTCGAGCGCGAGCGGCCAGATGCCGGCCCAGGTCAGCGAGTTCGAGAGACCGAGGAGCGTGAGGCACCAGAGCGAGACGTCGGCATTCACCCCGAAGAGCGCCAGTTTGCCCGGGGCAAACAGTACGCCCAGCGTGGCGACCACCCCGAGCGTGGTGCAGATCCGCAGCGCCGTCACTTGGGAGACGTACCGCGGGATGAGGCCCAACCCCAGCGCATAGCCGACGATCATCGCCCCGAGCACGCACCCGGGCAGGAACTTGGCGTCGGCGAGCGGGATGCCCATGGTGCCCGCGTACCCGATGATGGTGTCGACCGCCACGGTCTGCGTGCCGACGTGCAGGAAGATGCCGAGCGCTCCGAGGATGAGGTGCGGGAACTGCAGGATGCCGGCCTTGTCCGCGTTGGCTTCGGCGACCTCCGTGCTCTCGTGTTCCGTGTCGATCTCCGGTAGCGGCGAAAGGCGGACGAGCAACCCGAGCACCCATAGCGCCGCGCCGACCCACGCGTAGGGGACGACCACCCGGCCGATGAGTTCGTCGAGCGCCGCCGCTTTCGCGGCCGGCGCCATCGTCGCCAGGCGCGCGAAGAGGTCGGTATCCGTGACCTTGAACACCACGGCTGCGAACACGATCGGCGCGAGGATGCCCGCGCCTTTGTTGCAGATGCCCATCACGCTGATGCGGCGGGCGGCGGTCTCCTTCGGTCCGAGGACGGTGATGTAAGGATTCGCGGCGGTCTGGAGGAGGGCGAGGCCGGCGCCCAGGGTGAACAGGCCGCCGAGGAAGACGCCGTAGGTGCGCGTGAGCGCGGCGGGTATGAAAAGGAACGCACCCGCCGCCATCACCCAGAACCCGATCATCATCCCGCGCTTGAAGCCGATGCGCTTCAGCAGGTGGGCCGCCGGCAGCGAGAACACCAGGTAGGAGATATAGAAGGCGAACGTGACGAGATAGGCCTCGAAATGCGTCAGCTCGCAGCCGATCTTGAAGTAGGGGATGAGGATCGCGTTCACCCAGGACACGAACCCGAAGACGAAGAACAGTACCGCGATGATCGCGATCGAGACGCGGGTCTGCCCGGGCGTCAGGTCGCGGGCATGGACGGTGGCGGTGCTCATGCGCGGGGTGACGTCAGCCTGCCGCGCCGCCGCGTCGGGGCAATAAAAAGACCCCGGCGTTCCGGGGTCTTTTGGTCAGGCGATGCAGCCGGGTTCAGGCCGAGCAGCCGCAACCGCCGGAGCCGCAGCCGCCTTGCTTCTGGGCGACGGGCTGTTCGGTAGAGCAGCAACCACCTGCCGAAGCGCCTTCTTCCGTGGAGCAACAGCCACCTTCGGAAGCTTCGCCGGAGGAACAGCAGCCGCCTTCGGAGCTTTCGCCGGAGCCGCAACCGCCGCCGCCGCAGCAACCGCCCGACTGGTGCGGGTGGCCGTGGGAGAGTTCGGTGAGCTCGGCCGCGCGGACCGAGACGACCTTGATGTCGAAGTGCAGGGTCTTGCCGGCGAGCTCGTGGTTGCCGTCGAGGGTCACTTCTTCGCCTTCGATCTTCTTGATCGTGAGGACGCGCATGCCGAGGTTGGTCTCGGCGTGGAAACGCATGCCGACCTGCGGCGTGTTCGCGCCGAAGGCGGTGAGGGGCACCAGCTGGAGAAGCTTCTCGCTGTACTCGCCGTAGCCGAGCTGCGGGGGGACGAGGACGTTCTTGGTGTCGCCGGCGACGAGGCCTTCGACGCCCTGCTCGAGGCCCGGGATGATGTTCTGCGCGCCGTGGAGGTACTCCATCGGGCCGCGGTCGCCGGAGGCGTCGATGATGTTGCCCTGGTCGTCCTTCAGGGTGTATTCGATGGCGACGACGGTTTCTTTGGCTACGCGCATGGTGATGAGGAGCGTCGAACTTAGGCCTAAACCAAGCCGAGGCAAGGCGACAGGCATCTAAACCTTGACCGACCCAGCGGGGGCGGCTTCCCTAATCCTCCTGCTGTTTGGGGCCGTAGCTCAGTTGGTAGAGCGCGTCGTTCGCAATGACGAGGCCGTGAGTTCGAACCTCATCGGCTCCACCAGCAGGACTTCCGGTCAGGCCGTGGGGCCTTCATGCCGGCGAACTTCCGTCGATATGTCTAGGGCGTCCTTTTCTTCCGGTAGCATCTTGCTCGGCTGGAGGCCATGGATCTCCACCATTTCCTGGCCTTTGGGCAGGACGTATTTGCGGTAGCTCCCGAGGCCGGTATTGAATTTTTTCACGGCGGCTTCGAGTCCGTCGCGCGCTCCGGCCATGTTCTCGGCGAAATCGGCGACGCTCTTATAAAGATTCGTCGCCTTCTCGATCACCTCGTTGGATTGCTGCGCGCGCTTATGCTGCAGCCAGGTGAGGTTGATGGCGGAGAGAAAGCCCATGAGGGTCGCGGGTGTCGCCAGCAGGATGCCCATGCGGCCGGCGTCGATGATCAGCTCGTTGTCGCCTTCCAATGCCGTGCTCAGCAGCGATTCGGCCGGCAGGAAGAGGATGACCTTGTCGAACGGGGTCCGCCCGGCCTCGGCTTGGGCGCCCGGATAATTCTTACCGGCGAGGGCCTTGATCGTGGCGCGCAGCTTCGCCGCGTGCGCTTCCAGCAGGTCCTTACGGTTGGGCGAGGACTGATTCACCAAGGCTACGTCGAATTCAGGCACCTTGGAATCGATGATCACGCAGCGGTTGTCAGGCAGGAGGATGATCAGGTCGGGCCGGGTGTCGCCCTGAGCGGTCTGCTCGATGAAGTCGCAATGCTGGCTGAGGCCCGAGACCTCGACGACGCGGCGGAGCGTCTGTTCGCCCCATTTGCCGCGATGTTGCGAAGACTTCAGGACCGAGGTGAAATCGTTGGTGCTCGTCGCCAGGGCGGCGGTCGTCTCGGTGATCTTGGCCATCTGTTCCCGGACCTGCGTCAGCGCATCGCCTTGGCTCTGGAGGCTTTGCTGCATGGTCTGACGATAGCTCGCCAAGGCGGTGTTGATCTGCGCGATGAGCGGCTCGACCTTCGTCGACACTTCCTTCGTCACGTCCGGCGCCATGCCCTTCAGCACGTCCGTGCTCATCTTGGCGAAGCTGGTCTTCAGTTCCGCCAGGTCGTTCCCATAGCGAGCCGCGGCTTCAGTCTGGGCCTTCTGATTGTCTGCGCGTAGCTGGGCCAATGCCTCCGCGTGCGTGTCTTGCGCCGCCTTCAGCTGACGTTCGGCGGCGGACTTCGCGGCTTCGGCGGCGGAAGCGCCGGCCAGCGCGGTCGTCTTGGCCGAGCGCTCGCGTTCGGCGACGGCGTTGGCCTCGCTGAGCTGGCGCCGGAGGTCGTCGATCAGCAGCGAGCTGCCTTTGTCTTCGCCGGCCGGGCCGGCCGATTTGAAGAAGGCGACATAGATCACCGCGACGAGCACGATGACGAGAAGGCTAGGGACGAGATAATCCATCGGGGTGTTTATAAGAATGAGACTCTGCCCAGGCGGGGCCCGGCCGCAACCTATCCCCGCGGGTCGCCTTCGATCGCGATGGCGTTGCCGAGTTCCCACGCGGCTTCGTAGGCGGCGACGTAATCCGGCGAAGACCAAGCGGGGGCGGTGGCCTCGCCGCCGAGACCGGCGATGAACCCGTACCGGATGCCATGCGAGATCCGACGCCGGCGCGGGTTCTCCCGCTGGTTGCTCCACTCGAGCGCGCGGTTGAAGGCTTCGTCCGGGCTCGGGGCGACGACGGAGCGTCCGACCTGCCAGGCGACGACGCCGGCATGGTCGAGGTCGCTGATTTTGCGCCCAAGGGCGAGCGAGAGGGTGAGGGCGACGTTCTGTCGGCCGGCTTCGATCTGCGCCTGGATCTGGAGGCGCAAGGCGACCCGCCAGCGCTCCTCGGTGCTCAGGAGTCCGAAGTCGTAATCCGGATCGTCGGCCGCCGCGTCGCGCAACTCGACCTTGGCGTACTGCCGCCACTTGGCCAACCAGGCATCCCATTGGTCGGTTCCGCGCAGGGGGGGCTTGCCCAGCCAATCGGGGAGGTCTTCACGCATGTTTTCGGGACTTTTATGCCTGATATGCCCCTTTTTGGTCCTCCTGCAAGCCTAAGGTGAAATAATGTTCACCTTTCTGGGGGCTTCGCCCTGTCTGAGCATAGGGTCCGCCTCAAAATAACCGCATTAAAACGGATTTTTCGTCGAACTATTCTTCCCCTTTGGTGTTATCCAAGACGTACCCCTTATCCAAGTGATTAGCCCTATTATGTCCCCACGTGCTCGGCGGGCCTTTCTGCCCCTTTCTTGCCTCTTGCTGGCCGCGGCCTGGGCGCCCTCGGCGAGCTTCGCGCAAGCCGTTCCGACCCCCGCCCCGGCCCCCGTCGCGGCCGTGGCTTCCGCCGTCCCGCTGCCCGGCTTGAACGGCTCCGACCAAGTCGGCCCGGTCATCCTCCGCGACGAGACCGTCGCCCAGGTGCTCGACCTGATGCAGCGCTGGACCGGCAAATCCATCCTCCGCCCGCAAGCCCTCCCCGCCAGCGCTTACACGCTTTCGCTGCCGGCCTCGATCACCCGCGACGAAGCGCTGCTCGCGATCGAGACCTTGCTCAACCTCAACGGCATCGCCGTCATCCAGCAGGGTGACAAGTTCCTGAAAGTCGTCCCGAACCTCGTCGCGAAATCCGAATCGCCGACGCTGATCACGGGCCCCGCCCTCGCGCTGCCGCCCAGCGGCCGGATCGCCACCAAGATCTTCACGCTCAAGCACGCCAACGCCCAGGAGTTCGTCACGCAGATCACCTCCAGCCTCAACACGACGCTGGCCTCGCCGCCGATCTACTTCGGCCGCAACAACGCGTTCCTGATCACGGACTCGATCACGAACCTGCAGAAGATCGAGAACCTCGTCGCCCAGCTCGACCGTCCGCAGCTCGACCTCGTCGTGACCAAGAGCTACTCGCTCAAGAACGCGATGGCGACCGACATGGTCAACAAGCTCAACTCGATGCTACGTTCGCCCGCCACGATCTCGGGCGGCGCGCCTTTCCGTCTCAGCACGGGCACGACCTTCCTCGCCGACGAACGGACCAACCGCGTGCTGCTCATGGGCTCGGCCGACCAGCACGAATTCTTCGACAAGCTGATCGACACGCTCGATCAGAAGTCCAACCCGAACACGAAGAACGACGTGATCTTCCTGCGTCACGCCGACGCCCAGCAGGTCGCGACGCTGATCACTTCCCTGGTCACCGGCCAGACCACCGGCGCCGCCCGCGCCGGGAATACGATCCGCCGCACGACCCTCAACGGTGGCGCGGCGCCGATCGCGCCCGTCGCCGGGGCCGCCCCCAGCGCGCCCCAGATGGGCGCCGACGAGTTCAGCAGCAACCTCACGGTGCTTCCGGATGTCCGCAGCAACTCGGTCGTGGTCTCCGGCACCAGCGACGACCTTCGCCTCCTCCATGAGCTGATCGACAAGGTCGACATCGTCCTTCCGCAGGTGCGCATCGAAGTCGTCATCGCCGAAGTGAAGCTCACCGATAACGAGACCAACGGCTTCGACACCCTCGGCCTCACGGTCAGCAACGGCAAGCTCGTCGGCGTGGGCGGCAGCGGCGCCGGCTTCGGCGTCACCGGCATTCCCCCTAATGTGGGCACCACCCTCGTGCCGAACACCTCGTCGATCGTGACCCCGGCGCAGGGCACGCTCACCGGCAATAACCTGAGCGCCACGATCGGCCTCGTCACCACCCCTCGCAAGGGCGACCTGAAGGTCCTCTCGGTCCCCGCCATCACGACGACCCATAACAAGGAAGCCACGATCTTCGTCGGCGAATCCCGCCCGGTCATCACGGGCTCGACGCTCTCGACGACGACCGGCGCCTCGACCTCCACGGTCTCACAGCGCGACATCGGCATCCAGCTCAAGGTCCTGCCGCTCATCGGCAAGGACGGCGCGGTGCAGCTCCAGATCTCGCAGTCCGTCGAAGACATCCTCGGCACGACCCAGCTCGACGGCAACGCCCAGCCGATCATCGGCCGCCGCACGACGGATTCCTACGTGAGCGCGATGAGCGGTGAGATCGTCGTCCTCGGCGGCCTCCAGCGCACGGTGACCACGAAGTCCACCTCGCGCCTCGGGCCGATCCCGATCATCGGCGACATCTTCGGCTCCTCGACCAACACGGAAGAGAAGCAGGAGCTGATCATCTTCCTCCGCCCTTACGTGCTGAACAATTCCGCCGTCGACAACCTTGACGCCCTCGCCCGCGCCACGAGCAGCGCGATCGGCCCCGAGGTGAAGAAGGTCATCGATAAGGTGCCCGGCCAGGCTCCCGCCGCCCCGGCCAAGAAGTGATATGCTGACCGTCGACCGGCACGGACTGCCCTCGGCTCTCGCCGAGCGCCTCTCCGACGAAGCCCGCGCTTCGTTCGCGGAGACGCCGCGCGAAGCCCGCTTCAAGTTCCTCGCCCAGGCGCTCAAGCTCGAGGAGCCCGCGCTCCTCGCCGAGCTCTCCCGCCTCACGGGTCTCGAGGTGCTCGAAGAACCGGCGATCGATCCGGAAGGCATGAAGATCCTGCCGGCGCGCATCGCCGCCGAAGCCCAGGTCGTCCCGACGCTCCTCCCCGGCGAAGAAGGCCGCCTCCGCCTCGTCACGGCCCTTCCGCCGGACACCGATACTTCCGACTGGGTCGCGACGTTCACCGCCCGCCGCCCGAAGTGGTACCTCGCCCCGCCCGAACGCGTCAGCGCGCTCATCAACGAGAACTACGGCGTGGGCTCCGGCAGCCTCGAAGACGAAGGCGACGATCTCCCGGCCGCCGAAGCCGCCAACGACGTCGAGGCCGACCAGGACGCCGCGGTCGTCCGCTTCGTCACCGAAGTGCTCTCGCAGGCCGTCGCCGAAGGCGCGACGGACGTCCACTTCGAGCCGCAGGAGAACAACCTGCGCATCCGCTACCGCGTCGACGGCATCCTCATCGCGATCCCGCTGCCGGACAACCTCGCCCGCTTCCAGGACGCGATCATCTCGCGCCTGAAGATCATGGCGCGCCTCAACATCTCGGAACGCCGCCTGCCGCAGGACGGCCGCATCAACTTCCGTGACGGCAAGAACGTCCTCGATATCCGCGTCTCGACGATTCCGACGATCTACGCGGAGTCGGTCTCGCTGCGTCTCCTCAACCAGCGCAAGGAGGCCTACAACATGGACCGCATCGGCATGAACGCCGAAGAGCAGGCCGCCGTCCGCAAGGTCCTCGACTACCCGCACGGCATCATCCTGGTGACCGGCCCGACGGGTTCCGGCAAGTCGACCACGCTCAATGCCTTCCTCCAGGCGATCAATTCCCCGGACATCCGCATCGTGACGATCGAAGACCCGATCGAATACGAAGTGCCTGGCGCCAACCAGGTGCAGACGCGCGCCGAGATCGGGCTCACGTTCGCCGGCGCCCTCCGTAGCACGCTCCGCCAAGATCCGGACGTGATCATGGTCGGTGAAATCCGCGACTTGGAGACGGCCGAGATCTCGATCCGCGCCTCGCTCACGGGCCACCTGGTCTTCTCGACCCTCCACACCAATGACGCGCCCGGCGCGATCACGCGTCTCGTCGACATGGGCGTCGAGCCCTTCCTCGTCGGCTCCGCCGTCGAGCTGGTCATCGCCCAGCGCCTCGTCCGCCGCCTCTGCCCGGATTGCGCCAAGACCGTCCCGGTCGATCGCAAGAAGCTCCTGCCCGCGCTCGAGTCCCTGGGCATGGACGAATCCTTCCTGAAGGACGTCACCTCGCTCAAGGAAGCCTGCGGCTGTCGCAAGTGCCGCAACACGGGCTACCGCGGCCGCGTCGGCGTCTTCGAGATCTTCCACCCGAAGCCGCTGCACGACCTCATCGTCGGCCGCGTCTCCAACCGCGAGCTCACCGAGAAAGCCATCGAGCAGGGCATGCGCCCCCTCGCCAAGGCCGGCTGGCTCAAGGTCGCCGCCGGTCTCACGACCATCGACGAGCTGGTACGTAACCTGAGCTCGAACGAATAGACCCGCGATGGCCGTCTTCAACTACAGCGCGCGCGACGCTTCGGGCGCCGTGACCGAAGGCACCGTCGAAACGCAGACGCGTCGCGATGCGCTCCGTAAGCTCCAGGCCCGCGGCCTCAAGCCGCTGAAGGTCGAGGAAGCCGGCGCCGCCGTCCGCGCCAAGGAAGCCGTCCGCGAAGGCGGCCCGTCCGACAAGGAACTCGAGCCGACCGAAGCCGAGTGCCTGCCTTTCCTGGAGTCGATGGCCGACCTCGTCCGCTCCGGGATGTCCGCCGGCGAAGCGCTCCGCCTCCTCGCGCTCCGTCTGCAGAAATCCCGCCTCCGCGTCCTCTGCGCCGGCATCTGGTCCAAGCTCGGCGAAGGCCAGAGCCTGTCCGTCGCGATGGGCGGCTACCCGAAGGTCTTCGACGGGCAGACGCTCAACCTCATCGCCGCCGGCGAAGCCACGGGCAACATCCGCGACGTCCTCGAGCGCCTGATCGCGCACTTCACCGAGCAGAAGGAGTTCAAGCGCAAGCTCATCAGCGCGATGGCCTACCCGCTCTTCATCTGCGTCATCGCCGTCGGCGTCGTCATCTTCTTCGTGCTCTTCCTGCTGCCGCGCCTGCAGACGCTGCTCACTTCCCTCGGCGGCAAGCTCCCGCTGTCCACCAAGCTGCTCATGACCTTCGCCGACGTCTTCGTGGTCGTCGGACCGATCTTCCTGGTCGCGGCCATCCTCACGGCCATCGGGGTCGCGCGCTGGCGTAAGACGGAGGAAGGCAAGATCGCTTCCGATGCGCTGCTGCTCAAGGTGCCCCTCGCCGGCTCCTTCGTGATGCGCGTCTCGGTCCTCAACTTCTGCCACACGCTCGCGGTGCTCCTCGAGAACGGCATCACGACCGCCGAGGCGCTCCGCCTCGCCGAGAAGACCGCCCCGAACCGCGCCCTGCGCCAGCAGCTCCGCGAAGCCACCGACCGCGTCCTCGAAGGCGACAGCCTCTCGAAGGCGCTCGGGCGCACGGGCTACTTCCCGCGCCTGCTCCTCGACCGCGTCGCGGTCGCCGAGCAGACCGGCAACCTCGCGCCCGGCCTACGCGATATCTCGCGTTCGTATCGCGCTGAGCTCGACCGCTGGCTCGGCACCATCTCGCAGACCATTTCGGCCTCGGTCCTCGTCGCCGCCTTCTCGTTCGTCGCCTTCATCGCCTTCGCGATCGTCGCCGCCGTCTTCGAAGTCAGCTCCAGTTTCCGGTTTTAAAGGCAGGGACAGCCCCACGTGCTGTCCTGGTCTGTCCCTTGCCTCTGCTTCGAAGCATACCCCCATGCCAGCAGATCCCCGCGCGACTGCGTCGCGCAGATAGGGCGGCGATTGCCATCGCCGCCGTTCGCCTCCGCATGTCCGTATTCATCGGCCCTGGCTAAGACCTAAACAGGTGACAGGTGACGGCCACCAGGGCCTCAGCCTCTCGGGAGTCAGCCATGCAGCTATCGGCAGTCGGCTCCAGGCCCCCGCGGCCGATGGCCGAGAAGCCGATACCTGAGTTGCCGTCACCCGTGGCTGACACCCGTCACCCGGAATTTAATTCCCCAGCCAATCATCCGGTCTCCGGTTCCCCTTTGAGCTAGGTCTTTGCTCCCATGCCCACGTGTCAACTTGCCCACGCGTCCCCTCGCGGCCTCTGGCCGCGCCGCGCCCAACCTTAACCCTCCGTTAAGCCCCGTATTTTCCTGAAAATTTTCCCGACCATTGGCCTCAACTTCTGCTCTTCTCCGGCGTTCCATCTTCATAGCTTCACCCCATGAACGACGCCGACCTCACGTCCGGAAAGCCGAACCCATTTTATAAGCCGGCATTCGGTCAGGTGGTCCGCCGGCAATTCCTCGGGCTGATGGCTGCGACGTTCGGCTGGACGCTCCTCGCGTCCTCGGCCGCCGCGCAGGAGAAGAAAGGGAAGGGCGGCAAAGGCGGGAAGGGCGGCGGCGATGATTCCTCCAAGGCCCGCGGCCCGGCCTTCCAAGGCGAATACGTTCTTCCG
>CAIXQT010000097.1 GCA_903921665.1 uncultured Opitutia bacterium | reverse complement strand
GGTGAAGTCCGCGCCGGCCGACGTCCGTGCGCCGCTCGCGGCTTTCCTCGAGGCGCATGAGGCCTGCGTCTTCGATGCTTCGAAGCGGGAGCTGACGGTCGTCGTGCTCTGCCCGGTCGGCTCGCCGAATTCCGCCTTGCGCGCCGCCCGCGCGCGCGCCCTCGATCTCGCCGCCCACTGGGAGGCGACCTGCGCGCGACCGGCGGGTTCGCTGCCCCCGCCCGCCGCCGCGCCGGCGGTGCCGCTGGCTCGCTCGCTCGACGAACCGGCCTTCGTCCGCGCCGTCGGGCGTTGCCTGGATTACATCGCCGCCGGCGATACGTATCAGGTCAATCTTTCCACGCGCCTCGAGGTTCCTCCGGTCGATGCGACGCTGGCCTACGAGATCCTGCGGACGGCCAATCCTTCGCCTTACATGGGCTTGGTCCGCCTGCCCGGAGCGACGCTCGTCTGCGGTTCGCCCGAACTGCTCGTCGAAGTCTCCGCCGGCCGCATCGCCTCTCGCCCCATCGCCGGCACGCGCCCGCGCGGCGCCGATGAAGCCGCCGACCTGGCCTGGGCACAGGAACTTTCCGGCGACACGAAGGAGAAGGCCGAGCATCTGATGCTCGTCGACCTGCTCCGCAACGACGTCGGGCGCGTTTCGCGCCCGGGCACGGTACGCGTCCCCGAATTCATGGCGGTCGAGCGTTACTCGCACGTGATGCATCTCGTGTCGCAGGTCGAAGGCGCCTTGCAGGCTTCCGCTGGTCCGGCCGACGTCATCCGCGCGCTTTTCCCGGGCGGCACGGTGACGGGCGCGCCGAAGGTCCGGACGATGCAGGTCATCGCGGAACTCGAGCCGGTCGCGCGCGGCTATTACACCGGTTCGCTCGGTTGGATCGGCGCCGACGGCGACCTCTGCCTCAACATCATCATCCGGTCCCTGTGGTCCGCGGAAGGCCGCACGTTCGTCCAAGCCGGCGCCGGCGTCGTCGCCGATTCCATCCCCGCCCGCGAATACGCCGAAAGCCTGCGCAAGGCCCAGGCTCCGTTGCTCGCCGCCGCGCGCGCGGCCGCGCTCCGATGATCGGTTGGCGCCAAGGCGAATGGGTCACCCTTCCCGACGGCGCGGAGGTCGCGGCGTTGGTCCCCGGTCCGTCGCTGTTCGAGACGTTCGCGCTCCGTGGCGGCCGCATCGCCTGCCTCCCGGACCATCTCGACCGGCTGGCCGCGGCTTGTCCGCGGCTTGGTCTCGACCCGGCGCGCCTCATGCTCGGCAGTTCCTCGCTCGCGGAGCGTTGGTCCGCCCCGCTCGGCGGCGTGCTCGGGCGTAACACGTTGACTAGCGCGATCGTCCGCCTGCTTGTCGCCCCGCGCGGCGATGGTCTCGCCACGGAATGGCTCACGGTCCGTCCGCTGCCGGCGACACCTTCGGCCATCGATCTCTATCAGCTGACGCTTCGTCGCGATGCGCCCGAATGGCTCCCGCGCCCGAAGAGCGGACCGTGGAAGAATTCGTCGGACGCCTGGCGCGAGCTGCGCGCCCTCGCCGACCGCCCGGACGCCGAGGGGATCCAGCTCGATCCGCGCGGCTGTCTCAGCGAAGGGGTGCGCAGTTCCTTGGCTTGGTGGGACGGCGCCTGTTGGAACTTCCCCGCCGTGGAAACGGGCCGCCTCTCAGGCACGGCGATGGCGCAGCTCCGCGGCGTACTCATCCAGGCCGGTCGCCCGGTGCGCGACGTATCCTGGCCAGGCTTCCCGACCTCCGCCGAGTCCCTCCTGGTTCTCCGCTCCACCTTCGATGGCGGCGCGGCGCTCGCCCGGTCTTATCATGCCGAAGGTCGGCTCGCGTGGCAGCCGACGGGCCCGCAGGCCGAAGCGACCCGCGCGCTGGCTTTGCTCGCCGCGTGGCGGGCTCAGCGCTGCATCAGCTTCGCGTAGACCGGCAGGGCGGTCGCGAGCACCAGCAGACCGAGGAAGACGACGCTGACCAAGGCGGAGAAGCAGGTCGCGACCAAGAGCTTGGCGATCCGCACGACCGGATCCTCGTCCTTGCGCAGGTGCGCGCGGGCGGCGTAGGCGGTGACGGCCAGGCCGATGACGAGCAGCGTCACGAGAACCGCGCCGAAGTGGTTGAAGTAAAGACCGGTCAGTCCGGGCAGGGCGCCGGCCTCGCCGGAGATCGTCGCCACCAAGATCGGTTGGGAGCGGAAGGCGATCGCGCCCGCTGCGGCGGGCAGGGTGGCGGTCAGGAAAACGGCCAAGGCGGAGACGATCTGGAGCTCGCGTGGGGTCATGCGGGAAGTATTCCGAGCCACGCTGACAGGGTCAACGTCGGGATTCTCCCTCGCCAAACACGGTGGTTCGTCCTACGGAAGGAGGACATGGATTCTGCTTGGTATCTCTGGCCGGTCTTCGTCCTCCTGAACGGTAGCGCAGCGGGGATTTCGCTCGTGGCCGGGGTGGTGTCGGCCCTTTCGCACACCGAACTGGAGGACCTGCGCCGCCAGGACGCCAAAGCGGCGGTCTCGATCGAACGATCTCGCGGCGACCAGGGTAACACCCTCGCCGCCTTCGAGGTGCTGTCCGCGGCCTTCGTCGGGATGAGCGCCCTGCTCGGTGGCTTCCTCCTCGACGCCCGCCTCCTGAGCCGGCTGGACGTCAGCTGGCAGATCGGCCTGCTCACGGCCTTGGCCTTCATCGCCGTGTCCTTCGTGATGGCCTGGCTGACGGTCATGCTCCCCCGCAAGGTAGGCATGCACTTCCGCGTCACCCTCGCTCCGCGCATCGCTGCTTCGCTCAAACTCGTCCGCGGGGCCGCGAAGATCCTCCGCACCTTCGGCAAGCTGCATGATTCGCTCGCTCCGCCCGAGGAGCCTGGCGTCGACCGCGCCGACGCCGATATCGGCAGCCTCGCCCAGGCCGCCGCCCGCGAAGGCAAGATCACCCAGGCCGAGAGCAACCTCGTCGCCAACGCCGTCCGCCTCGACGACATCCCGGTCTCGCAAGTCCTGACGCCGCGTCCGGTCGTGACCTCCATCGAGGCCGATCTCACGGTCGCCGACGTCCTCCGGCTTTATCCGACCGTCCCGCACGGCCGCATGCCCGTCTGGGAGCAGAATCCCGATCGCATCGTCGGCGTCGTCCGCCGCCGCGACATCCTCAAGGCCGCCGGCGAGAACCGGCGCGAGGTCCGCGTCCGCGAGCTCATGGGCAAGCCGCATATCGTGCCCGAGAACGCCACGCTTTCCGACGCGCTCCACGATCTCGTGCGCGCGCACCAGCACCTGGCGGTCGTCGTCGACGAGTTCGGCGCCTTCGCCGGCGTGATCACGCTGGAGGATGTCTTCGAGTCGCTGCTCGGCGTCGAGATCTACGAGAAGGACGACCCGCACCCGGACATGCGCGAACTCGCCCGCCAGCGTGGCCATCGCGTCGGTCGTCGCCCTGGCCCCGATCAAACGCCTAAGGCCGGCACATGATCGCCTCCGCGCTCGCCGTCTGGACGCACGACCTCGATCCGGTCGCGATCCATTTCCCGAAGGGCTGGGGCTTGCACGGTATCCATTGGTACGGCCTGGCCTATGCCGCCGGCTTCATGGTCGCGGCCTACCTCCTCGGTCGCTGGCGCCGCGCCGGGCTGACCCCGTTGCGCGACATCCATGACGAATCGGCCTTGATCACCGCGGTGATGGTCGGCGTCGTCGCCGGTGGCCGACTCGGCCACGTCTTCCTCTACGCCCGCGAAGAATTCGCGGCCGACCCGCTGATGGTCTTCCGGGTCTGGCAGGGCGGGATGGCCAGCCATGGCGGCTTCCTCGGCGTGCTTCTCGCCGGCGTCTGGTTCGCCCGTCGCGCGAAGGTCGACTTCTTCGCCGTCGGCGACTTGCTCTGCGCGCTCGCCCCGGCCGGCCTTCTCTTTGGTCGCTTGGCGAATTTCGTGAACGCGGAACTCGTCGGCAATCCCACGGGCGTGGCCTGGGCGGTCATCTTCCCGCATGCCGGCGCGGAGCCGCGCCATCCGTCGCAGCTTTACGAAGCGTTCGGCGAAGGCCTGCTCCCGCTGATCTGGATGCTGGTCCGCTATCCGCGCCGCCTGCCGCCCGGCCGTCTCGCCGGCGAATTCCTCCTGCTGTATTCCGTCGCCCGCATCGTCTGCGAGTGCTTCCGCGCCGCCGAAGACGGCACCGTGCTCGGGTTCACGGCCGGCCAGTTCTGGACGCTGCCGCTCGCGGCGCTCGGAATCTTCCTGGTTCTTCGTTCCCGCCGTACGGCTGAATGATGTTGCCCGTGCGGGCCGTCGGTGGGAAAACCCCTTTGCGCCATGACGAACGTCCCGCTCCTTGATCTCGGCCCGCAGAACCGCGCCCTCGAGGCCCAGTTCGAGGCAGCCTTCCGCGACGTGCTGCGGTCGAACATGTTCATCATGGGGCCGCGCCTCGAGGCTTTCGAGAAAGACTGCGCCGCCTTCCTCGGAGTGAAGCACGCGCTGGGCGTCTCCTCCGGCACCGACGCGCTCCTGCTCGCGCTGATGGCGCTCGATATCGGCGAAGGCGACGAGGTCCTGCTCCCGTCCTTCACCTTCTTCGCCACCGCTGGCTCGGTCGCCCGCCTCGGCGCGACGCCGGTCTGGGTCGACGTCGACCCGCACCACTTCAACATCGATCTCGCTGACGCCGCCCGGAAGGTCGGCCCGCGCACCCGCGCGATCATGCCGGTCCACCTCTTCGGCCAGTCGCTCGACCTCGACGCGCTCCAGTCCTTCGCTTCCGCCCATAGGCTCCGCGTGATCGAGGACGCCGCCCAGTCCATGGGCGCCCGCTGGAAGGGTCGAGCCACGATGTCCTCCGGCGACTTCGGCGCCACGAGCTTCTTCCCGTCCAAGAACCTCGGCGGCATGGGCGACTCCGGCCTCGTCACCACGCAGGACGACACCCTGGCCGAACGCGCGCGCATCCTGCGCGTCCACGGCATGCAGCCGAAATATTATCACCGCGAGGTCGGCGCTAATTTCCGCATGGACCCGCTGCAGGCGGCGCTCCTGCACCTCAAGCTGCCGCACCTGCCGGAATACAACTGCGCGCGCGCGGGCAACGCCGCCTTCTACCACGCCACCCTCAAGGGCAAGGCCGGTATCGCCGAGAACCGTCCGGGCGCCGACAAGGCCGCGAAGATCCTGCTGCCGGTGGACTTCTCCGGCCAAGGCATCTGGAACCAGTTCACGCTCCGCGTGACCGGCGGCCGCCGTGACGCGCTGAAGGCTTTCCTCACCGCGCGCAAGATCGGCTGCGAGATCTATTATCCGATCCCGCTTCACCGCCAGCAGTGCTTCGCGGGCCAGACCTATCGCGGCGCCGACAGCGTCAAGGTTTCCGAACAGCTTGCCGCCGAAGTGCTCAGCATCCCGATCTTCCCCGAGCTCCTCGCCGAACAGCGCCAGTGGGTCGCCGATTCGCTCGCCGATTTCGCCGCCGGGAAGAGTGAGTGATTGCGAGGTAGGGACGCCACTGCGTGGCGTCCGTTCGCTGCACGACGTAGTGGTCCGGTTAACGTAGCTAAGACCCGACGACTTCCGGCCTCGGTGTCGAACGGACGCGACGCAGTCGCGCCCCTACCCAATCCGACAGCTCAAAATGGTGTCGGGTGACGGCCATCGGGGCCTCAGCCTTTCAGGTGTCAGCCGTTCGGCCTTCGGCAGCCGGCTCCGGCTCCCGCGGCTGATGGCCGAGATGCCGACGCCTGAGTCGCCGACTCCCGTGCTCGTCACCCGTCACCTGAAGTTGGTTCCACCTTTTCACTTTTGCACAGGAGCTCCGCTCCGATTTGCACCTTTGCACGGCATTTGATCTGGCCAACCGGCCATCTGGTGAGCGAGTCAACTCGCGCCGCTTTGCGCCGCGCTCAGAAAAACCGGATCGTCTTCACCCGCATCTTCTCGTGCTCGGCATCGGTGCAAGGAGCGTCGATCGGCACGGCCGGGGCCTTGTCGTTCGGTACCACGAGCTTGTTCGCGAGCAGGTACTGCTCGACCTCGGCGCCGGAGATG
>CAIXQT010000096.1 GCA_903921665.1 uncultured Opitutia bacterium | reverse complement strand
TACGTCTGCTGGATGTGCTTGTGCAACGAAGCCGTATTGAACTGCGTCAGGACGAAGATCTGGTTGAAGCCCGAGTTAAGGCAGTTGCTGATCGGGATGTCGACCAGGCGGTAGTTGCTGGCGAGCGGGACGGCCGGCTTGCAGCGGTCCTTGGTCAGGGGGTAGAGGCGGGAGCCACGACCGCCCCCCATGATGATGCTGATGACGCGAGGAAGGGAGGGCATGGCGGGATGACCTACCTTCCCTCCGGTCGCCCCCGCCCTCAAGCGGAAAAGGGCGAATGGCGGCTTGAAGACGACACCGTGACGGGGTTGCATCGCCCTCCGCATGGCCTTCGCCTTCCACATCCTCGGCACCAGCAGTTCCGGCAACTGCTCCCTGCTGGAGGCGGACGGCACGCGCGTGATGCTTGATGCGGGCTTCCAAGGCCCCCGGCTCGAGGCGTCCTTGCAGAAACTCGGCATCGAAGCACGCGCCTTGGACGCCGTCTTCATCACCCATGAACACTCCGACCACTGCGTCGGCCTGCCCGCCCTGCTCCGGCAGAACCCGCTGCTGAAGGTCTTCGCCAACCGCGAGACGGCCCGCCGCATCAAGGACTCGCTGAAGTCGCAGCCCGACTGGCAGCTGTTCGAGACCGGCACCACCTTCGAATTCAAGGGGCTGCAGGTCACCTCGATCCCGATCCCGCACGATGCCGCCGACCCCGTCGGTTTCGCCTTCGACCTGCCCGCCCACGAGGCCCGCCCGGCCAAAAGGCTGACGTGGCTTACCGACCTCGGACACGCCACGCCGGTGGTGAAGCACCATGTCGCGCTCGCGGACATCCTTGTCCTCGAGGCCAACTACGACGACGAGATGCTCGACCTCTCCAAGCGCCCGGCCTCCCTCAAGCAACGTATCCGCGGCAACTTCGGCCACCTTTCCAACGTGCAGACCAAGGACCTTCTCCTCGGCTTGCGCGAGTGGCAGACGACGGAGCTCTATCTCGGACACCTCAGCAAGGAATGTAACCGCACCATCATCGTCGACGCCCTGATGAACGAAGTGCGCGACCGGAAGACCGACCTCCGCATCACGGTGGTCGATCCTCTGGAAGATAATCCGGTCAGCCTCTGGTAAGGCTTACTTCTTCGGCGGCACGGCGACGTCGTCGCCTGCGGCCGGCGGAGCGGGGACGCCGCTGGTCGAACGGATCACCGCGCTTTCGGCGACGGACTTGGCGAGACGTTTCACCGCGGCGCCGCAAGCGGGCGAGGCCGGATTGAGGTCCTGCGCGGAAAGCCACGCGGTGAGCGCGGCAGCCTCGGCGCCGTCCTTCTCGAGCTTCTCGGCATGGCCGATGAGCTGGGCGTAGTTGGCGACCAACGGAGCGATGTCGGAGCGGGTCTTGGCGAGGACGAGGTCATCGGACTCGGTCTTGTAGGTTTCGACGATGACGTCCCAGGCGAGGTAAGGGTTGTTCTGCGAAGCGAGCACGGAGGCCTTCTGGATGTTGGCGTCGAGCTCACCCACGCGGTTGACGACCTTGCGCAGCTTTTCGGAGCGCTCCTTGTCCTGGGCCAGGGCCAAGGCGTATTCTAGCTTCTTGTTGTAGATGTCGCGCCACTTGGATTCCGTCATCAGGCGGTCGAACTCCGGCACCTTCTGGGCGAGGGTATCCTGGCGGCTGACGACCTGGTTGGCGAAATCCTTCACGCCGGGATTCTGCGGCCAGATCTTGGCAGCGCGCTCGAGGGCGGCCTCGGCCTTGGCGTTATCGCCGGCGAGCGCCGCGGCCTTGGCGGAAAGCAGCGACATGTTCGAGGCGTTCATCGCGTTGGTGACCTTCGACAGGATCGGGGCGCCCGGGAAATCGCGGGCGCGGCCGCGGACCTTGTTCACGTAGCCTTCGACATTGCCGAGGTCATGCTCGTCGCCGAGGCGCTGCAGTTCGCGGAGATCCTTCCAGAGGGCCAGCATCTCACGCTTCTTCTCGTAAGGATAGGACATGATCGCCGGCTCGAACTCGCCGAGGAAGAACGTCTCTTGGAGCCTTTCGAAGGCGCCGTACAGCTCACCCTGCTTCACCAGGTCGTCGACCGTCTGGACGCCCTTGGTGACGTCCTTGATCGCTTCGCGGGAGAGCATGTCGAAGGACTCGAGGGTCGGGACGAAATCGGAGATCGGGAAGAATTCCTTCACTTCCTTCGCGCCGACGACGATGTTCTGGCTGCCGCCCTTGAAAAGCACGCGATAGAAGGAACTGGTGATCAAAGAGTGGCGGTAACGGCGGGCCATCAGGAAGGAGACCATCTGGGACTGGAATTCGATCTTAGCCTTGAGGCCGAGGGCGGTCATCTCCGCATCCCGGGCAAGGATCTGCGCCTGGGTGCGGGCCTCGTCCTTGACCTTGAAACCGAGCTCGGTGGTGCCGCTGGAGGCCTTACCGAGCGACCCGGTCTTGGAATTTCCCTGTGATCGACTCCGGGCGTCCGAAGCGTCCTCGATGATGTCGGCGCGGTTGATGATGATGCCTTCCTGCATCTTCCGCAGGGTCTCGAGCTGGTTCTTGTTGATCTCGATCTGCCGGAATTCCTGCTTCATCACCCAGACCTTCTGGACCTGGGAGGCGATGGTGAGGGAGTTGTTGGCGTCGATATCGAATTCGGCCGCCTTGAAGAGCAGGTTGAACGCCTCCTGCTGGTTGCGATAATAGTTCTCCTGGTTGATCGACTGGGCGGAAAGGAGGAACTGGATCTGGTCGAGGATCGCGACGTAACGCTTCATGTCGCCGCTATCGGTCGGGGCGGCGAGAAAGCGCTCGAAACGGGCGCGGACCGCGCGGGCGTTGCCGAGGTTCATCGTCGTGCCCTTCCACTGCATGGAGCCGTTCTCCATGTCCACGGAGTCGCTGTTGACGTTGAAGATGCGGTCGGCGCCGCCTTCGGCCGTCGAGCTCTTGTAATCGCCGGCGGTGCCGCCGGTGTTGACGGTGCCGCCGGGCGGAGGCGCCTGGGCGAACCCGAGCACGGCCATCGCGCACCAACCGAAGAGACTGAAGAGAGAGTGACGCATGTCGGGAAAAATCAGAAACGTTCGAGGGCTTCGACGACGAGGAGGTCGCGGGTGACGCGCAGCTTGCACTTGAAGCGCTGGCCGACCTCGAAGGAATCCGAGGAGCCGGCGGGAACGAAGACGGGAATACGTCCCGCAGGGCGGGTCGGGTCCTTTTCGATCGGCTTCACGGCGAGCACGCGCCCGCGTCCCTCGACGAAGGCGAGCTGCTGCTCGACCTGGCAATCAAGACGATAGGAGTTGCCCTGCAGCGTAGCCCAGTCCTTGCGGTAGGCCTCGACCGAGAATGGCGTGAGGTCGGCGAACTTGCCGCCGCCGCCCATGCGCGGGACGACGATCGCGACGAGGATCACGATCACGACGACCGGGATACC
>CAIXQT010000095.1 GCA_903921665.1 uncultured Opitutia bacterium | reverse complement strand
GGCCTGGCTGATGCCGGCGCCTTCGCCTTCGGCGATGTCTTCGACTTCGATCTTGAAGCCGCGACGTTCGGCCCAGCGGGTGTACATGCGGTAGAGGAGGTCGGCCCAGTCGTTGGACTCCGTGCCGCCGGCGCCGGCCTTGACGGTGACGATGGCGTTGGAGCGGTCATGCAGCCCGGAGAGGAACGAAGCGATCTCGAGCTCGGACACGGCGGCGAGCAGGTCGGTGGCGAGCTTGCGCAGTTCTTCGACTTCGGCGTCGGCGGTGCCGTCCGGGGACTCGGTGATCAGCTCGGCGAGGGTCTTGGCATCGTCGATTTGGCGGCGGAAGGCGACCTGCGGGGCGACGATGTTCTTGTGACCATTGCACTCCGAGATGACCTTCTGGGCGGCCTTCTGGCTGTCCCAGAAGTTCTGGGCGCCCATCTGCTCCTCGAGCTTCGCGATGGCCGCCTGCTTGCCCGGGACGTCGAGGAACTTCCAGAGGTAGCCGGCACGGCGTTCGACTTCGTCGAGGTTGGCACGGATTTCAGGCGGAATATACATCGGAAAGCGGAAGTGAGGGGAAGGGGGCCGTCCTTGAACGGCGGGCGAAGGTTGGGAATACCTAGGCCCGCCTTTGTTTTCAATGTCAGAGTGGGGTGGGGCGGCCCTCAATTGCCTTGGCGCGGACTGGTCGCACTTGCGCCCCGTCGATGCTGGGGCATACATCCAGCCCATGTCGTATCTCGAAGGCCTGAGTTTCGCCCAGATTGCCGGCCCGTTGCCTGAACGCAGGGTCCTTTCCAACGGACTCGAAGTCATCTATTCCCACCGCCCGGGGATCGGCCTTTGCACCGTGCAGGCTTGGGTGCGCACCGGCAGCATCCATGAAGGTCGCTGGGAAGGTTCGGGCATCTCGCATTACCTGGAGCACATGGTGTTCAAAGGCACCGGGCGATTCACGAACCGTGAGCTGACCGACGCCATCCATCGCAGCGGAGGCTCATCCAATGCTTACACTACCTTCGACCGGACGGTCTACTATGTCGACGCCCCTCAGGAAGGTTTCGAGACGGCGATGGAGGCGATCGCCGACATGGTCTTCGATCCCCTGATCACCGATGCGGACGCCAAGATGGAGCGCGAGGTCATCCTGCGTGAGATCGCGATGTGCGACGACGAGCATGACCAGATGCTGGCCAAGTCCGTCCTCGAAGAGGCGGTGCGCTCGCACCCGCTGCGCCAGCCCGTCATCGGTCACCGCGATCTTTTCGTGCGGATCACTCCGGACGACCTGCGCGCCTACCACTCCAGCCGCTATGTACCGACGAACGTCGTGCTCGCCCTGGGGGGCAGCATGCCCCCCGAAGAAGTCTTCGCCTCGGCCGAACGTTGGTTCGGTCGTTTCGCCCGTCGTCCGCTCATCGATATCCCCGGCCACCAAGAGCCTCCCCAGGGAGGCGTCCGTCGCGCCGACCTCATCCGTGAGGTCAATACCTCCAAGGGCGTCGCTTGCTGGCGTATCCCCGGTTACTTCGACGAAGGCCGCCTCGCTACCGACCTTTTCCTCGGCGTGCTCGGCGCGGGTAACAGTTCCTTGCTCTGGAGCGAGCTCCGCGAGAAGCGCAAGCTCGTCCACGGCATCGACGCCTCTGGTTTCGGCATCCGCGACCTTGGTCTAGCCTGGTGCAGCTGGACCGGCGAAGCCGGTACTTCCGCTCCCGTGGTCGAACAGGCCATCGCCGAAGTCGTCGACGGCCTCCTCCAGAAGGGTGTCACTCCGGCCCAGTTCGAGAAGGTCCGCCGCCAGTCCGTCGTCGGCATGGTGAACGGACAGAAGAACATCCACGGGCTGACCAGCCGCGTCGCCCATGCGGCCGCCATCGGCCATGATATCGCCTGGCCGCAACGTGGCGTGGAGCATCTCGCCAGGTTGGGATCCGAGGATCTGACGCGCGAGGCTCGCAAGTGGCTGCGTGCGGATAACGTCACCTTCGGGACCATGCGCGGAGGCAAGGCCGACGCCTCCACGGCCAGTGCCACGGCGACGGCCACGCCGGATCGCTTCGAGACCTTCACCTTGGAGAACGGCGTACGCGTCGTCCTGCAGCAGGATACGACGATCCCGAAGGCCGGGGTCGGCGTGTTCCTCGCCGGCGGCCTAGCTTACGAAGAAGCGGAGAAGCGCGGTACGACGGGCCTGCTGGGCACCATGTTCGCCCGCGATAACGTCCATCGGACCAAGGAGGAGGTGGCGCACCTCGTCGACAGCATCGGCGCGACCTTCGCCGACCATGGTTCGCAGGTCTCCTGCGGGCTTTGGGGTGAGGCGCTCAGCTCCGATTTCGAAAAGATCTCCGAACTCATCGCCGACGGCATCCTCGGCCCGAAGATCCTGCCGGAGACCTTCGCCCTGGAGCGCGCGGCCGTCATCACGGCCTGCCGCGAAGCCGAAGATGACATCGTCGAGAAGGCACGGCTCCGCCTGCAGCGCCAGTACTTCGGCGATCATCCGCTCGCGATCGATGCCTGCGGCACACCGGAAACGCTCGCGAAGATCCAGCCTGCCGATCTCGCGGCCCTGCACCAGTCCCTGGTCGTCGCCGACAACATCGTCGTCGGCGTCAGCGGCGCCTTCGATCGCCCGGCCGTCATGGAGTTCGTGAACCGCCGTTTCGGTTCCTTGCCGAAGCTATCGCTGGCTCGTCGCGGCCTGCCCAAGCATGTACCGGCTTCTTCCGGCAAGCTGCTGGAACGAGCCCAAGGGGAACAGGCCGTGGTCGCCATCGCCTTCCCCCACTGCGGTTTCGCGCCGGACGAGGTCGTCGCGGCGAACGTGACCGAGGAGCTCCTCAGTGGCATGGCCAGCGGGCTGTTCCGCCGGGTGCGTGAAGAGAAGGGGATGGCCTATTTCGTCGGTGCCACGCGCGTCGAAGTCGTCGACCACGGCATGTTCTACCTGTATGCCGGCACCGCGCCGGCTTCGGCCCAGGAGGTCGTCAAGGAGATGCGCCAGGAACTTGAACGGCTGCGCAAGGGTAAGTTCGCCCCGAACGAGATCGAGGATGCCAAGCGCCGTATGCGCGTCTCGCGTCGTCAGGGCCGTCAGTCGGCCGGGGCCCGCATGCAGGGCGCGCTCGTGCGCGAGGTCGCCGGTCTCGGCGCTAATTTCGACGCGGAATGGGAACGTCGCATGAGCCTGACCGACGAAGCCTCGGTGCAGGCGTTCGCGCAGCGTTACCTCGATGCCAAATTCGAGCAGGAGCTGATCGTCCTTCCGAAGGAGTGATCAGGCGTCCTGGAAGTGCCGCTTCGCGATCCAGGCCGAAAGGATGCCCGGGATCGCCAGGCTGAGCGCGAACAGGAAGTAATGCGCGTAGCCGAGGCGATCGGAAAGATGGCCAGCCCAGAGGCCCGGCAGGTAATTAGCAAGGAGCGCGAAGGTCGAGAGCGCGGCGTAACGGACCGCCGCGCCGGGACCCGAAGCGAGCTTCATCATCGTCAGCAGCAGGGCGCAGAGGCCGGCGCCATAGGCGAAGTATTCGATGAAGAAGACCGTACCGATGAGCCACAGGTCATGGGAGCCGTTGGCGGCGAGCCAGGCGATCGCTACCAAGGGCAGGTGCATCGCGATGCCAAGCGGCATGAGCGAACGGCCGAGGCCCAGGCGGGCGACGACCTGCGAGCCGACGACTCCCCCGAGCGCCAGTCCGAGGACGGCGGTCGCGATCCGCATGACGGCGTAGGTTTCGTTGCCGAGGGCGAGCCCGCCCGCCGTGGACGAAGTGGCGAACAGCGGGAGAATTCGCGCCATGTGGATTTCGCTGGCCCGATAGAAGATGATCAGCCCGACGACGGCTGCGAGGCGTGGGTCGCGGAATAGCGCGGCCAATCCCGCCAGCATCTCCTGAAAACGTTCACCGACCGTACGCCGATCTGCGCCTTGGTCGGCTTCGGCCCGGAGTCCGATGGCGTTGGCTGCCGTAGCGCAGAGCGCCAGCGTCGCCGCCGCGATGAGCGCCAAGGACCAGGCGTCGGCCGATTGCGGACCATGCTCCATGATGCGCCCAGCCAGCCAGATCAGGCCCGGGCCGGCCAGGACCATGCCCAGCTTGGACGCAAAGTTGAGGAGGCCGGAGTGCGTCGCACGGGTACGATCGTCGAGGGCGGAGACGAAATAGCCATCCAGGGCGAAGTCGTGCGCGGCGGCGACGAACGAAAGCAGGATCAGGCAGGCGATGATCGCGGGTGACGAGGGGTGTTCCGCCGCGACCTGCAGGGCGAGCCCGCCGAGGAGCACGGAGATCGCCAGTTCGGCGATCAAGATGAAGCCGCGGGGGCGGAAGGCGGCGACCAGCGGAGCGAGCAGGATCTTGAAGCCGAAGATCAGCCCAAGATAAGCGACCGCCTGCGTGATGTCCTTGTCCGCGTAGCCGGTGTTCTTCAGCGCCACGGGCAGGGCCTCGTCGCGCACGGCCGCCGGAATGGATTGGAAGAGGTACGCCGCGGTGACCCAGAGCCAGGCGCGACGGGGTAGTGCCGTGGCGGGCGCCATCGCTTAGGCGCCTTCGCCTAGCTGGGCGCGGCCGAAATGGTCGACGGAGCGGAGCAGGCCATCCACGAACTTGGCCACGGTAATGTTCAGTCCAAGGAGCTCGGTGTCGGTCAGGTCGAGCATCTCGCCGGGCTTGAAGGTGCGGGTCGTGTCCGTCAGGCGGGCGACCGTCTTCGGCTTGGTCTCGTCGCCCGTGCCGTGCACGGTCACGCCTGGCGCAAGTTCGGCCGGGGCTTCGGCGCCGGTTTCGGCCGCCGGAGCGGTTTCGGCGGGAACCTCGAAGTCCTGCATCGCCTTGAACTCCAGCGTAAGCGAACCGTCCGGAGTGATGTCATCGTTGGTGACGAGTCCGCCGCGGACGAGCACGCGCAGCGCGGCCGCCAGGCTGAAGACGCCGTCTTCCAGCTCGCAGACGATGCCGAAGTTCTCCTCCAGCGCGGTGAAGCGGTCCTGCAGGGACATCTTCTGGAATGCCTGCTGCTTTTCACCGATGATCTTTTCGACGAGCGGGTCGCGACGCTGGTTCTTGCCTTGCTCGCGGATGAAGAGGCAGAGCAGGTGGCACTGCACCATGCATTCGGCGGAGACGGTCAGCAGGTCGTTGATGGTGGTGCGGAGCATCAGGCCGCGGGCGTAGGCGCGCATCTGGTCTGCCGGCAGGTGGGCCTGCGGCACCGGCATGACCCGTGAGAGCGTGGAGAAGTGCTCGTAGGCCTTCGGGTCGGCCGTGTGCAGTCCGGCGATATTGAAGGCGAGCATGTCGTGCTGCCGCTGCAGGGCGGTGAAGAAGGTGCGGCTGATGTTCTGGAGCGAGAGGACGTTCTCGCCGGGGCCGGGCTGGGGCTGGGACATGGGGGTCAGGTGGTCGGATTGGAACCCTTGTCCTTCGCGTGGCGAGCCCTTTTGCGGGCCAGGAAGCCGTCGACGCGGGGTTGGGGCGTGGAAGCGAACCAGGCGATGGCCAGGGGCGCGATCTCGGCGAGGCTTAGGGACGGTTGGCCGACGAGTCCGGGGAAGCGGTAGCAATGTTCGACGCGGGGCTGGATGTCAGGGTCGAGCTTTCCGCCGGGAATGAGCAAGGCCAGGTGGCGGGCAGGGACGCGCACTGGAACAGCGAGGTCGATCTTACGGCCGATGTCAGGCGAGAGCGCTACGACGCAGCAACGGTCTTCCACGAGCTTGAGAAGTCCGCCGAGCGCGGCCGCTCGCATCAGGCGGAGCTGTTCCATGGCGCCGCGGGAAAGGTGCCAGGCTTCGGGATGGAAGGAGAGTTTCTCGGTGCCGCCCGAAAGCAGCAGTCGTTTCAGGCCAAAGGCGGCCATCGATCGCGCGATCGCGGCGAGGTCGGCCGGGTCGGTGACGCCATCGGCGATGACGATGCTTTCCCGGGACTCGCGCCACTCGGCGAAGTCGGAGATGCGGGCCAGGCCGAAGTCCGGACGCATCGTGAGCGCGCAGACGTCGTCGCAGGGGCCTTCGGCCGTCTGGGCGAGTTCCATGGGTCCGACGATGCGGGTCTTGACGCCCAGTTCGGCGAACGCGGCGTCGTGTTCGGCGAGGTTGGGCGCGAAAGCGGCGGTGGCGACGACCTCTCGCAACGCCTTCGGGTGGTGCTTGAGGCAGGCGAGCAGCGCGGCGATGCCCCGGATGACCAGGCGGTTAGGGTGTGGGTCGTTGGTATTCACAAAATGCGTCCTTCGTCGAAGTCGATCATGTCCGCGAAGGAGATCACGTCGGTGCGTTGTTCGGCGCCCATCTTTCGTTTGGCGTCGTTCAGGGCTTCGCGCCCCATCTCGCTCATGCCTTTCTGGACCAGTTCACGGTTCCAGACGGCGACGCGGATGTCGGCGGGGAAGAGGGCCTTGAGGCGGGCGTCGAGCTCGGCTTCCGTTTGCGTCTCGCGGACGCAGGCGATGACCTGCTCCGGTTCGACCCCGAGATGCAGGCACAGGAAGCGGTCGAAGCCCTTGCAGAAGTTCCGTTGATAGGATTTCGGCAGCTCACCTTTCAGGTGCTTGCGGATCTTGCCGAGAAAGCGCGGGAGATGCAGCAAGCCGGTCGCAGGATGCGGGATGTAGGCCGACGGCAGGTCGTAACAGATCTCGCCGGTGGCTTCCGAGAAGCCGTTGGGACGAGGCGAGGAAGGGGTGGTCATTTCGGAGGAGTGGAGGGGCTCACCCAGCGGGCGATCTCGGCGGCGATGGCGGCGAGGTTGGCGGACTGCGCCTGGACGAAAGCATCCGGGGTGCGTTCCTTGAGCGGTCGGGATTGCGTGTGGGTCTTGACGGACATCAGCGTGCCGTCGGACTTCTCGAGTCGGCAGGTCAGTTGCAGCGTCGCCGTATCCGCGTTCGGCGCGCTGCCGGGGAGCGAGAAGATCGAACGTTCCGGTCCGGCCGGGGTGAAGACTTCCATCTTTTCGACCGTCAGGAGCAGCACGAGATGGTCTTCCAGGGGAGTCTGCAGGTCGGCCACGATGCCGGTGCGGGCGGAGACGTGACGACCGATGACTTCGGGGATGGCCCGGTCTAGCGGCGCGATCCAGCGATGCGCGTCTTCGATGCGGACCCAGCCGTTGTCGTCGAGCAACACGACGTTGGGACGCCGGAGCGCGGAGGGGATGATGGCGCGGGGAAGGAAGATGTGCGGACCTTGCATCTTGGGCTGGACCGGCGCGGCCGTCGGCGAGGCGAGCTGATGAAAGGTCACGGCCTCGCTCTTCTTGTCGAAGATGATGCAACCGCTGAGCAGCGCCGTCAGGGCGAGCAGGAGGCTTGAGGCCTTCATTTGGCGGGGGCTTCCTCCTTGGGCTTGGCTTCCTTGACGGTCGATTTGCTACGGCCCTGGATGATCGTCTCGGGGTTGCGTTCGATGAAGTCGGCGAGGGAACGGATGGCTTGCGCGGCGTCGGAGACGTCCGCCAGGGCTTGGTCGAGGTCGCGACGAGCCGGCGAGCCTGGCTTGGTGAGCGTGCGGAGGTTCTCCGAGGTCTCGTTGAGGCGTTCGAGGGCCTTACGGCCGGCCGTGGCCATGGCCTTGATGTCATCCGCGACCGGGTCGACCTTGCCGCTGAGGCGTTTCACGAGGGCATCGATGCCTTGCATGGCGCCCGAAAAGTCGGTGACGGCGCGGGCGATGGCGGGATCGCCGGTGATCTTCGAGATGTTGGCCGAGGCTTGGACCAGGTTGCCGTTGATCTTTTCGAATTCGATCTGCGAGGCGCCGCGGTCGATACGGGTCAGGATCGAATCCACCTTCTTGGTGATGGAGACGAAGTCGATGCGGCTCAGCTGGTCGAGCGTCTGCGCGACGGCCTTCGTCAGCGCGCCGAGGTTGGACGGTTGGGTGGGGATTTCCGGAAGCTCACCCTTGGGGTCGTGGAGCCGGTAGGCCGTGTCAGGGAAGTAATCCAGTTCGACGTAGAGTACGCCGGTGACCACGGACTGCTGCTGCAGCTTCGCGCGCAGCCCTTTCTCGAGGGAGAGGCGCAGCCCCTGCTTCTGCAGGAGAGCCTGGTCGATGCCTCGTCGCGTCAGGAGGTCCGGGGAGAATTCCATGACGACGGGGACCGAGTAATCGCCCGGGGACTGGCCGGACGTGCGCAGAAGCACCTGGCTGACCTTGCCGATGGTCACGCCGCGGAACTTGACCGGGGCGCCGATATCGAGGCCGCTCACCGAATCTTCGAAGTAGGAAATCGCGGTAGGCTTCGTGCCCGAGAACGAACCAGCCCCCAGGAGGATGACGGCGGCGATGATGAGCACGATGCCCCCGACCACGAAGGCCCCGATAAGTGTCATGTTGGCGGAACGGCGCATGGTCAGTCGAAATGGGCTTGGGAGAAGAAGGCGTGGACCTTCGGCGGTTGGCCAGCCTGAAGGAAGCTCTTGGGCGGCCCGTAGGCGCCCATGGTGCCGGTGTCGGGGTCAAGGTAAACGCAGAAGTCGGCGGTCCGGAGGATGCTAGGGATCTCGTGGCTGACCAGCACGACGGTGGTGCCGAAGGCGTCGCGTAGTCGCAGGATCAGCTCGTCGAGCCTACCGGAACTGACCGGGTCGAGGCCGGCGCTCGGTTCATCAAGGAAGATGACGGTAGGGTCCAGTGCCATCGCGCGGGCGATGCCGGCGCGTTTGGCCATGCCGCCGCTGATCTCGGACGGCAGTTTGTCCATCGCGTCGGCTAGGCCGACGAGGGCGAGTTTATACTCCGCCAGCTGCCTGATCTCCTGGCGAGGCGCTTTCAGGAACTCGCGCATCGGCATCTCGATGTTTTCGCGGAGCGTGAGCGAAGAGAAAAGCGCCGAACCTTGGAAGAGAAAGCCGGTCTGACGGAGAATGTCCTGCCTCCGGACGCCTTCGGCGGAGTTGAGGTCGACGCCCATCAGGGTGGTGGTTCCACCGAGAGGCGCATCAAGCCCGCCGAGCGCGCGCATGAGCGTGCTCTTGCCGCAGCCGCTAGGACCGACGATGGCGAGGATCTTCCCGGCCGGCAGCGAGAGATTGAGCCGATCCATGATGACGTGCGAGCCGTGGCCGATCGCCAGGTCGACGCAGGTGAGGATGTCGGCGCTGCTCACAGGTCGAACAGGTTGAAGATCACCGCGAAGAGCGCGTCGGAGATCACGATGAAAGTGATGCCCAGCACGGCGGCGGACGTGGCGGCCTCGCCGACGCCTAAGGCGGAGCGCTTGGCGACCGAACCGCGGTAGCAGCCCGCCCAGGCGGCGATGAAGCCGAAGGCGACGGACTTGATGAGGCCGACGAGGAAGCTCTTGAAGGTGATCGCCCGTACGGCCTGGGTGAGGTACTGCTCGATGCTCAGGTCGCCGGCGCAGGCGACGACCATCCCGCCGAAGATGCCGATGAAGGTGGCGAACACGGCGAGCAACGGGACCATCAGGGTCACGGCGAGGATGCGCGGTACGGCGAGATATTCGATCGGGTTGATGCCCAGGGCGCGGAGGGCGTCGGTCTCCTGGCTCACGTTCATGCTGCCGAGCTGGGAGGCGTAGGCGGTGGATGTCCGTCCGCAGGCGATGATACCTGTCATCAGCGCGCCCATCTCGCGGGTCATGGCCAGGGAGACGAGGTTGGCGACGTAGACGGTGGCGCCGACGAGGCGAAGTTGGATGAGGCCGACGTACGCCATGATGAGCCCGGTCAGGAAGCCTAGCAATGCGACGATGGGCAGGGCGTCCACGCCCGCCGTCTGCAACTCTAGTTTGAAGTCGGCCCAGTTGACTTTGGCGCGTCCGACCAGCATACGCAGGAAGCCGAGGGTCGTATGCCCGATGTGCTCTAAGGCACGTCCCCATGAGGAGCCGCTCTCGACGCCCCAGGTGCCGAAATGCTCGAGGAAGCCGGTGTCGTGCGCGTGCGTATCGGAGAAGGTGGCTTTTTCGGCCATCTGTACGAGCGACTGCAATCGGGCGGGCAGGGCAGTCAGGTCTAGTTGGCGGATGTTCTTGAAATGAGCGTAGAGCCAGGCCGGCAACGAGGAGTCGAAGTCGGTGAGCTCTTCGGCGACCACCTTGACGCGATCGCCTTTGATGGCGATCGCCGGCAGGGCGGAGTCGAGGTTCCAGGCGCCCCCGATGGTGACCACGGCGGTGCCATCGGCTAGGACGTCGGTCCGGGCAAAAGGCAAGCCTGTGGGAGCATGGGACATCCTGACAGTCAAATACTTGGGCGTGCCTTTGTTCACAAGTCAGAAAGGCGTTGTCGCCTAAGGCTTGTCGGCCTTTGCTGTTGTTTCCCAGATGTCATTGTCCCGTCTCATCGCCTTCGCCTTGGCCACCTCCGCGGTCCGGGCCGCCGACCTCCCTCCTCCGGCCTCGCCTCGTTCAGTCTGGGTGGTGTCGCTGACCGAGGAGAACGATAAGTTCGCACCTCAGAACAAGGACCGCTATTACACCCAGGGTCTTAAGGTCGCGGTCAACCGGGGTGACCACACCTTCTTCTCGTTGACGCAGGAGATCAATACGCCTTCGGATACCACGAATCCCAATCCGCCGGACACCGAGCAGCCTTATTCGGGAGCTCTTTACGTGGGTTGGGGCTATGGCGCCATCCTGGAGCGTGGGGGTCGTCGGGATTGCATGTTTTCCGTCGAGGCCAAGCTCGGCGTCATCGGTCCTTCCGCCGGGGGTGAGACGATTCAGAATAAATTCCATGACTTGATCGGCACCGCCCAGGCTGCGGGTTGGGGCACCCAGGTTCCGGATGAGGTGCTGCTCAATCTTGATGGCGAGTTCCGCCGTCGCTTCGATCTCGACCCGTCCGGTCATGGAAATCGGGATCTCATCGCCCGGGCGGCGGTCGAGCTCGGCACGATGCGCACCGAAGTGCTGCTGGGGGCCCAGTTGCGCTGGGGCGTCAACCTCGACAAATCGTGGGGCCATTCCTTCATCCGCCACTCCAATGGCTATGATCCGATCGATGCCATGAGGGCGCGGGAGTCCCGGCCTAACTTCTCCTTCTGGGCCTTCGCTGACACCCAGCTCGAAGTGGTCGTCCGTAACTATGCGATCGACGGCGGAAATTTCCGCGAGTCCCGTGGGGTCCCTCGCTCGCCGGTCGTGTTGCAATGCGCGGTCGGTACGACGTTCCAGGTTTACTCCTGTTCGGCGACCTACTTCATCGCAGCACGCACGAAGGAGTTCGAGACCCAGGACGGCGTTCACTTCTTCGGCGGACTCAAGGGTCAATTCCTATTCTGAACATGTCCGCCATCGCCGTCGTCGACGTAGGGTCGAATTCCATCAAAGTCGCCGTGGTGGACGCTCAGGATCGCCGCGAACTCGGCCGGCTGACCGAACCTGTTCGGTTGCAGCAGGACGCCCAGGCGGGCGACCTGTTGCCTGTCGAAGTTCAAGAGGAGGCGGCCGCCGCCATCGGTCGCCTGCTGGATTTCTCCCGCTCGAAGGGTGCGACCCGTTTCACCGTCCTCGGCACCAGCGCGGTCCGCGAGTGCGCCAATCGACAGGCCTTTGCCGATAAGGTCCGCCAGGTCACCGGAGTGCCGCTGACCATCGTCTCCGGCGAGGTCGAGGCCCGTCTGGCTGGCGCCGGCGTACGGACCGATCCCGCTTATCAGGCCTACGAGAACATCCTGGCCTTCGATCTCGGCGGCGGAAGCTTGGAGGTCACCGCCATCCGTGGTCGGCATTTCGTGCTGGCGCGCAGCTTCCCGCTCGGCTCGGTGCGCCTGACGAACGGCTATCTGCGCGGCGGTGCCGGCGTCATCGACGAACTGGATCAGCTTTCCATCCGGACTCATCTGCTCGGGGCGCTGCAGAGCGTGCTTCCGGCCCAGGCGGCGGAGAATTACCTCATCATCGGGGCTGGCGGCGCGTTCGCCGCGGTCGCCTTGCACCTCGAAGCCATCGGCGAAGCCCCGGTCGGGGGTCGGTTACCGGTGCTACGTATCCGCGAGCTACGCGACCAGCTGTGCGCCTTGGATCTCGACGGCCGCCGTAAGGTGCCGGGGATCCCGGCCGACCGCGCCGACATCATGCCGGCGGCCCTGATCACCCTCTGCGTGCTGGCCGACCTCACCGGCGCCGAAGCTTTCCATCTTTCTCACTACGGCGTTCGACACGGCATGATTGAGCTGCTCCTTGGTCCTTCCGGAGAACACCTCTGAATATGAACCGATTCCTCTTCCTTTTCCTGGCTGTCGTCGGACTTTCCGCCGCCACTGAGACCGGGAAGGTCGTCTCCGTCTCCGCGGACGGCTGGGCGAAGATCGTCCATGCCGACGGTTCGACGAACTACCTCCGCCGCTTCTCCGAGGGCGACCGTAAGGTCGGATGGGTCGGCCGGACGGTGCGCTATGAGGTCGTGACCGAAGCCAACGTGACCCACGCCCGTGGCGTCGTCTCGGCCGATGCCGAGGAGCTCCGCCGCGTCGCGGAAGTCAGCGACTCGCTCCGGCGGGAGACCGCCGACAAGGGTCGCATGGTCACGCGCATGCCCAACGAGCTCATGCCTAACATGGCGTTATGGGATCAGGATGGCCGTTTGGTCACGAAGAAGGATTTCCTCGGTCACCCGCTCGCGCTCAACTTCATCTTCACCAGCTGCCGCTCGGCGCGCATGTGCCCGGCCTCCTCCGCCTGCATGAAGCAGCTCGGCGATGCCCTCGCCAAGATGCCCGGCGCCGCCGAAGTCCGTCTGTTGACCATCACCTTCGACCCGGAGACGGATACTCCGGGCATGCTGAGGGCCTATGCCGACGGTTATGGTATCGACCATGCCCGCCATCGCTTCCTCACCGGAGATGCCGGACAGATCAAGGATCTCATGCGTCACTATGGCATCCAGACGCTACGTGACGACGGCACCATCGTGCATAACGCGGCCCTGATCGTGATCAGCCCCGAAGGTCGGATCGCCTACCGGCGCGAGGGGCCTTCCTTCGACGCCGAGGATATCGCCGCTCGTCTGCTCAAGCTTTCGGGCACCGCCGGTACCAAGGTCCGATGACGCCGCTTCGACAGACCTCGCTCATCAGCTTCCTGGCCGTGGCGGGTTTTTTCGGACTGCGCGCCTTACCGGACACCCACTGCGCTTTCCTGCACAACGACCACCAGCCGGTGGTCGTGGATGGCGTGGAGTTCTGCGGCCTCAACGAAGAGGCCAATTTCTATTCGCCCAAACTGCTGCAGTTCCCTGTCGAAATGAAGGTCACCCTCGCGGAAGACGGCGCCGCGGGAGAGTTGCGATTGCTGAAGGAAGAGGGGCATCCGTATTACGATCATGAGGTCGCCGTCTCTCATACGCAGAAAGTCCACCTGCATCTCCGTCAATCCGGCGGCGACCGGGTCTATGCTCACCTTCATCCTCGTCCGTCGGATGACGGGTCTTGGCGATTCGAAGTACCGGGCTATCTGCGCGGGCATGACCTCGAGGCCTATGCCGACTTCGCTGACGTGCGGACCTCGCGCGTCATGCTTGCGCAGGCCGAGTCCAAGGCCGTGACGGCGAAGCCTTCCATCGGTTTCAAGAGCCGCAATGCCATCGTGTCGACGGAGGCATCGACCCTCAGGTCAGGCGCTTCGGCGACCATCCGGCTGAAGCTAGCCGGACCGGAGGGTAAGCCGCTCAAGCTTCTGCCGATCATGGGTTCGTTGGGCCATGTGGTCGTCTTTTCCGCCGAGCGTCCCTTGGCCGGTTATGCGCATATGCACCCGACGCTCGAGGGCGGCGAGTATGCGCCCAATCCGACGCTTTCCTTCCGTCTCCGCCTGCCGTCTCCGGGCACCTATGACCTCTGGCTGAACCTTAACGACGGCCAAGAAGAAGTGCTGCGCACGACGTTGGTCGTCACGCCCTGATTCGGCGGAAGAAGTCAATCGTCTCCGCTAGTCCGGCGCTGACGGACGACCGGGCTTTCCAGCCGGCAGCCAGCAGGCGCTCGGTGGAAGCCAGCGAATGCCGGACATCGCCGGCGCGAGGGGGCAGGTGTTCGATCGCGGACTTTGAGCCCGTCAGGCCGACGATCTCTTGGGCGAGCGCGAGGATCGATTGGCTCCGCCCGTAGCCGACGTTATAGGTTCCGGCCATGTCCTTCGACGCCCCCGCATAGGCGAGCGCCCCGACGATGTCGGTCACGTGGATGAAGTCACGCGTCTGACCGCCGTCGCCGTGGATGCTGATCGGTTCGTCGCGCAGGGCTTTGGCGATGAAGATCGGCACGGCGGCCGCGTAGGCGGAGCGGGGATCCTGTCGCGGGCCGAAGACGTTGAAGAAGCGCAGGCTCGTCGCGCCGAGGCCATGAGACCGGCGGTATGCTTCCAGCAGATTCTCCCCCGCGAGCTTGGTCTCGGCGTAGGGTGATTTCGGCTCGGGCGGCATCGATTCGAGTTTCGGTACCGTCGGGTTGTCGCCGTAGATGGCCGCGGAGGAAGCCAAGACGACTTTACGACTGCCAGCTGCCAGGGCGGCGGCGAGCACCCGTCGGGTGCCTTCGGTATTGAGTTCGGCGCATTCCACCGGTCTAGCGACTGATTCCGGTACGGAAACCATCGCGGCTAGGTGGTAGACCTCTTGGGCTCCCGTGATGGCCTGCGACAAGGCGGCGTCGTCGAGGATGGACCCTTGGAGGAAGCGGCAACGGACGCCTTCCAAGTTGCGGGCATGGCCGCTACGTAGGTCATCGAGCACCGTGACGTCGGCTTGGTCTGCGAAGTGACGGGCGAGGTGCGAGCCGATGAAGCCTGCGCCGCCGGTGATGAGGATGCGCCTGCTCATGCTCATGCGCGTGCGATCAAGGCCTGCATGGCGGGCAGCTGTTCTTCGATGGATTCGACAAGTCTGAACTGGGTACGCGCCCGGTCGAGGTTGTGCGTCGGCCGCTTGATCTTGAAGTAGGTATCTCCTTCGAGCCAATCCGTCAGGAAGCGCAGCCCGATCTCGAGGGTGATGAGTTTACCTGCGAACGGCAGGAGCGCCTTTTCTTTGGGGGTCAGGAAGCCGCTGGCCGAAGCAAGGTAGCCTTCAACGAGCGCCTTGAACATCGGTAGCTGCATGCGCACCTTGGAGAGGTCGGTCTCATCCTCCGCCGCCGGCGAAGTCGACGTGCGCACGAGGTCGCCGAAATCATAGAGGACCGAGCCGGGCATGACCGTGTCGAGGTCGATGACGCAGACGCCTTCCTGGGTGACGTCGTCGAGCAGCACATTATTGAGCTTCGTGTCGTTGTGCGTCACGCGTTCCGGAATCGTGCCGGCGCGCAAGGCGTCCACGATGACCCCGACCTCATGGGCCCGGGCGAGGGCGAAGGCGATTTCCGGCACCGCAAGGGCGGCCCGGCCGTGGGCATCCTTCGCGAGGGCTTCCTGGAAGCGGGCGAAACGGGAGGGGGTGTGGTGGAAGTCGGGGATCGTCTCGTGGAGGCGGTCGCCGGGAAGGTCAGCCAGCAGGGCCTGGAAGGCGCCGAACGACTTGGCCGCGGCGTAAGCCTGTTCCGGCGAGCGTACGACGTCATGCCCGGTGGCGCCTTCGATGAAGTGGTAGCAGCGCCAGCGATTACCGGCCGCGTCGATATGCCAGGCCTTGCCTGCGCGGCTCGGAATCAGGCGGAGCGTCCGCCGCTCGGCGTCGGGCGTGCCGGTTTGCTTCAGTTTGGCGAAGGCGTGGGCGCAGACGCGTTCCACGTTCGCCATCAGTTCGTCGGGTCGGCGGAAGACGTTGTGGTTGATCCGCTGGAGCACGTAGCGCCGAGGGCCGCCAGCGGGCTTCATTTCAACCTGGTAGGTGTCATTGATGTGTCCGCTACCGTAAGGGGTGGCCGACAGGACTTCGCCATGGAGCGCGAACTCGCGCGCGATCGCGGCGGCGTCATGTCCTGCGGCGTTGCTCATCATCAGGCCCAAAGGGAGGAGGGGTAGGCTCCGCTGCGTACCTGTTCGCCGATGCTGGCTTGCACGACCGGCTTGTCTTCGCGGTAGGTCACGCCGAACCAGGTCGAATCGGAGCGTAGTACCTGGCAGGTCGCTTGGCCGGAGCGGATGAGGTTGCCGACGGAGAGCGGGATGTAGGCTTCGCTTTTCATCTCGGAGCCTTTGGCGGACAGGAAGGCGCGGAAGTCGGCTTCGAGTTGCGGAAAGATCGCCGGGGTGAAGCCCCACATGTTCATCGAGACGGGTTCGTCGCCCGTAAGCGCGACGACTATGCCGTCGTCGCCGCGGTGTTCCGCACCTTTCGCCAGCTTGGCGATCTTCGTGAGTTCCTGGATGTCGGTCAGCTTGCCGCTCGCATCGGTCTGGCAGACGCCGCGGGCGACGGTGCCATGCTCGGAGAGGGTGTTCTTGAGCGTGAAGCCCACCATCGAGTAGGCCGTGGAGTCGTTGGGCAACGCGGAGAGATAGCGACCAAGCGTCGCATAGGAATCCCGACCGTAGAAGTCGTCGGCGTTGATCACCGCGAAGGGCGTGTGGACGGCGTCGCGGGCGCAGAGGATCGCGTGGGTCGTGCCCCACGGTTTTTCGCGCCCAGCCGGGACGGTGAATCCTGCGGGTAGCTGGTCGATCGTCTGGAAGGCGAAGCCGACGTCGATCCGGCCGGCGAACTTCGCGGCGATGCGGTCGCGGAAATCGTTCTCGAAGTCGGGCCGGATGATGAACACCACCTTGCCGAAGCCGGCGCGGAGCGCGTCGAAGACGGAATAATCGAGGATGGTCTCGCCCGACGGGCCCATCGGGTCGATCTGTTTCAAGCCGCCGTAGCGACTTCCCATGCCGGCGGCGAGGACGAGGAGAGTGGGCTTCATGTCAGAGGGATCTGCGGATGCGGGCGGAGACGTCGGCCTTGAGTCGGTCGATGAAGCCGACCGTGTAGGCGAGCGGGTCGAGGCTGTCGTCTTGGACGAGCGGGGTCAGGTCCATCGCCCACTGCATGGCCGATTCCTGATCGGTCGAATGAGCGTTGCTGAAGGTCGCGTTGGCGGTGCGTCGGCCGAGGACGGCCAGGTCATAACGTTTGCCGCCGGCGATCTGGGTGGCGAAGACCTCGTTGAGGGCGCGTGCCAGCTCGGGGCGGGCAGAGATGGGCATAGGGGTCTTCTCGTCGTCGACCAGCCAATCGAGGTCCCGCCAGACTTCACAGCCGTAGACCTGTCTGGGCCGGTCGGCCTTGGGCAGCTGACGGATCGCCTCGAGGCAGCGGAGCGCGCAGCCGACATGGGTGTCATGTTTATCGGCGAGGTTGTGCAGGTAGACGACCTCAGGGCGGGCGGCTTCGAGGAGCCGACGTAGGTCCTCGCGGACGGCGGACTGCTGCGCGTCGCGCACGGCCGCGCTGCCGAAGCCCAGCTGGGCGATGAAAGAATACTGACCGATGACCGCGGCCGCTTCCTGTTCGCGGATGCGTTCGGCGGCGATCTGGTCGTCCGTCCAGTCCTTGAACTGCCCGGCGCGGGAGCTGCCTCGACCATCGGTGATGGTCACGCCTCCGAACCAGCGATCGTTCCGTTCGTAGCAGGCAAGGATGCCATGGAAGGCCATGAACTCGAGGTCATCCTGATGGGCGCCGATGCCGAGGTGGGTCGTGCGACTGATGGCGGCCAGGCCGGTCTTGCCGTCCGGAGCCACGATGCGCGCGAGGGGGTTGAGGGGGATCATCGGCGGAGGGCGGGGAGGGAGGCGGCCGCGATGGCCTGGCCGTGGCGCTTATCTTTCTCGTCAGGGACCACCAGGTCGATGCGAAGTTCGGGGAATTCGTCCCGGAGGACCATCCTGGCCTGTTCGATGATGATCGTGCCGCCTAGGCCGGAGGTCACGCGCCCCATGATCAGCAGGCAGCTCATCTCATAGAAGCTGGCGAAGTGCCCGATCGCATAGCCGAAGGCGATGCCGATCGCTTCGTAGACTTGCCGGGCACGGGCATCGCCGATGGCCATGAGTTTCTGAAGCTCTTCAAGCTGCTCGGGCAGGCGCATCGTTGCGGGCAAGGCGATGCCGGCGAGAGGGAGGAGGCGGCCGACGCCTTGCTGGCTGAAATATTGCACCGCGCAGCCACGGTCGCCTGACCACTCATCTTCAGGTCCGTTCAGGCGGTAATCCGTGGGGACGAAGGCCAGTTCGCTCAGCCAGTTCGTCAGGTTGCCGGCCTTATCGACGTAGCCAGCGGCGACACTGGTCCCCATCGCTAAGCCCAGGACGGCGTTACGACCGAGGGATATCGAGCCGGCCAGCGCGGTGACGTCGCCATCGTTGAGCACTTCGAAGGGGATGCCATAGGACTTGCCGAGTTCCACGAACATGTCGCGCACCTGGGCGTCAAAAAGGGAAGGTTCCGTGATGCCGCGGAAGAGGGATGCCACCCGGACCTTGTTGTTAACATAGACGCCGGCGGAAGAACCGCCGATGGCGTCCACGCGTGGCAGGTGGCTGGCGGCGAGATCCAACGAATGCCGGATCCCGGCAAGGTGATAGGCGGGGTCGGATTGGAAATAGGGATCCCACTTCACTTCTTCCGAGAACACGACCTTGCCGTCGATAAGAGCGGCGCATTTACGGTCAGAGCCACCGAGGTCGAAGCCGATGCGACAGCCGTCCAGGTTACGTCCCAGCGGTAGGTGCGAGGAGACGGATGCCGGAAGCTCGGAACTTGGGATCGCCTGGAACGCCAAGGGGCGCTCGAAGACCTTGCGGAGGAAATCGGCGTCGAAAGCGCGAGCGCCTGCGGCCGAGTAATCCGCCTGCAGGCGGGAAGCCATGGCGGCCGCTTCGGGGCCGCAGAGCAGGATGTCGGGGGCGCCTCGCGACCAGAGCAGGAATTTCACCGTGCGCTCGACGTGGAGATAGGTCGCGGGATCGTCGACACCGTTGGCGAGCACCTGGGTGCGGAACAGCGAAGCGGTCCCGTCGTCGCGGCGGAGGGCGATCGTCAGTTCAGATGAGCCTTCCGTGCTGGCGCAACGTCGCAGATAAGCCCTGGTCCAGAGAGCGGCGGGGATGAGGCCTGGGTCGATGGCGGAGCGATGGCGAGGGGCGACGTCCATCGGGCTGGTCAAAGCGCCTTGGCGGCGGCCGCGTCGAGATGAAACGTGCAGCGAGGGTGCTGCTGCAGCCACGTAGCCGGACAGCCGGCGGAAGGCGTTTCCTTCATCGCCCGACGGACGATGTCGGCCTTGGCTTCGCCGAAGGCGATGAGTTCCACCCTCCGTGCCTCGAGGATCGTGGCGACGCCCATCGTCAAGGCGCCGTGCGGTACCTGGGCCAGGTCGCCGAAGAAGGCCGAGTTGTCGCGACGGGTCAGCTCATCGAGGTGGACCCGACGGGTGCGGCTATCGGCGGCGGAGGGAGGTTCGTTGAAGCCGATGTGGCCCGTGCGTCCGATGCCGAGGAGCTGCAGGTCGATGCCGCCGGCGGCATGGATGGCGGCTTCGTAGTCGGCGCAATGCTTCGCGGCGTCCGAGGTCAGACCATCCGGGATATGAATATTCGCCTTCGGGATGTCCAGGTGGCGGAAAAGGTTTTCCTCCATGAAGGAACGGTACGATTGCGGATGCGTCGGCCCGAGTCCTTCGTACTCGTCGAGGTTGAAGGTGATGACCGCGCGGAAGCTCAGCTTTTCTTCGCGATGGAGGCGGATGAGCTCGCCGTAAAGCGGCAGCGGCGTCGACCCCGTCGCCAATCCCAAGACCGTCGGCTTGCCCGATTTCGAGCGTATCTCGATCAGGTCGGCGATCTCCCGGGCAATCGCCTGCGCGGCGGCTTGTTTGTCGGGATGCAACCTGGTCGCGATCATCTTAGCCGAGCGTGGCGAGCATGCGCGCGATCTCGTCGCGCTTGGCCTTGGCGTCGTCGAGCTGCTTGCGGGCGCCTTCGAGGATCTTGGGCGGAGCCTTCGAGACGAAGGCTTCGTTGGTCAGCTTGGCTTCGCCGGCGGCGACCGCTTGTTCGAGCTTGGCGAGTTCCTTGGCGAGACGGACCTTCTCCGCGGCGACGTCGACGGTGCCGGAGAGTTCGAGGAGGACGGTGCCGAGCGAAGTGAGCGACCCGGTGCGGTCGCCGGCGTCGTCGGCGAAGGTGATCTCGGCTAGGCCTGCCATGCTGCTGAGCTTGTCCCGGTTCGATTGGAGAAGGGACTTCGCCGAGGCGTCCTTGGCGACGATCGTGATCACCGAGTCGCGACGGGTGGCCTGGTTGGCCTGCGACTTGAGACCGCGGACCGAGGCGACGAATTCGCGGAGGAGGGCGACGTCGGCGACCTTGGCGGCGCTGAGCTTGATGCCGTTCTCGCGGAGCACGCGGAGGAGGTCGCCGCCGGAACCGGTATGGTGGTTCTGGATGAAATCCTTTTCTGGGCCGTAACCCAGGAGGTGCCAGAGTTCTTCGGAGATGAACGGCGCGACCGGGTGGAGGAGGAGCAGGAACTGTCGGAGGACGAGGTCCTGCACCGCGAGGCAGTTGTCGACGAGGGTCGGGTCTTTGAGTCGCGCTTTCGAGGCTTCGACGTACCAGTCGCAGAAGTCGCCCCAGAAGAAGGAGTAGAGTCCCTGCGCGTAAGCGGTGAACTCATGCTCGTCCAGGTTCTTGGTCGTGCTGTCGGTCAGCTCGGCGAGGCCTTGCAGGATCGCGAAGTCGTCGTCATCCAGCTGCGAGGCCTTGATGCGGCTGACCACGGCGGCTAGCGTCGAGTTGTCGGCCATCGGGCCGGACATCTGGCGGAAGCGCGCGGCGTTCCAGAGCTTGTTGCAGAAGTTACGGCCTTGGCCGACGCGGTCTTCGTCGAAGAGGATGTCCTGGCCTTTGGGGGCGATGGACAGCAGGCCGAAGCGCAGGCCGTCGGCGCCGAACTTGGCGATGAGGTCGAGGGGTTCGGGCGAGTTGCCGAGGGACTTCGACATCTTGCGTCCGAGCTTGTCGCGGATGATGCCGTTGAAGTAGACGCGCTTGAACGGGATGCGCTGGCGGATCTCGTCATCGGTGAGAGTCTTCTTTTCCGGGCCGTGCAGTTCGAGGCCGGCGATGATCATGCGGGCGACCCAGAGGAAGATGATGTCGGGACCGGTCGCGAGGGCGCCGGTCGGATACCAATGCTTCAGTTCTTCGGTCGTCTCGCCGGGCTTGCGCCAGCCGATGGTCGCGAGGCACCACAACCAGGAGGAAGCCCACGTGTCGAGCACGTCGGGGTCCTGTTCCCACTCGCCGGCGTCGGCCGGGGCGGTCAGGGAGACGTGCAGGTTCTTCGGGTCGTTACGGTCGGCGCCCTTGCGGTACCAGACCGGGATGCGATGGCCCCACCAGAGCTGACGGCTGACGCACCAGTCCTGGATGTTCTCGAGCCAGTGGAGATAGGTCTTCGTCCAGCGTTCCGGGTGGAACTTGATGATGCCCGACGTGACGGCGCGCTTGGCTTCGTCGATCTTCGGGTAGCGGATGAACCATTGTTCGCTCAGGCGGGGCTCGATCGGTACGTCGGCACGTTCCGAATAACCGACCGTGTTTTCGTAAGGTTCGGTCTTCACCAGCGCGCCGAGCTCTTCGAGGAGTTTTTCGGCCATCGCGCGGGCCTTGAAGCGTTCCACGCCGGCGAGCGGACCTGCGTCGGCGTTCATGGTGCCATCCGGGTTCATCACGTCGATGACCGGGAGGTTGTGACGCTTGCCGATGTCGAAGTCGGTGCGGTCATGGGCGGGCGTGACTTTCAGGACGCCGGTGCCGAATTCCTTTTCGACGGCGGTATCGCCGACAATCGGGATCTGGGCGCGAGGGAAGGGGCGCCAGACATGCTTGCCGATGAGATGCTTGTAGCGTTCGTCTTCCGGATGGACCGCGACGGCGGCGTCGCCCGGGATGGTCTCGGGTCGGGTGGTGGAAATCTCGAGGAACGTGCCCGGGAGTTCGGCGACCTCGTAGCGCATGCGGTAGAGCGAGCCCTTGGAGGGCTTCATGATCACCTCTTCGTCGGAGAGTCCGGTCTGCGAGACCGGGCACCAGTTGACCATGCGCTTGCCGCGGTAGACATAGCCACGTTCGTACAGCGTGACGAAGGTCTGCAGTACCGCCTGCGAGTAGCCCGCGTCGAGCGTGTGGACCGTACGATCCCAATCGCAGGAAGCGCCAAGCTTGCGGAGCTGCCCGAGGATGATGCCGCCGTGCTTGTCGCGCCAATCGGAGGCGACCTGGATGAATTTCTCGCGACCGAGGTCGTGGCGCGTCTTGCCTTCCTTCTGGCGGAGTTCCTTTTCGACGCGGGATTGCGTGGCGATCCCGGCGTGGTCCGTGCCCGGGAGCCAGAGCGCGGATTTGCCTTCTTGGCGGGCGCGGCGGACCATGATGTCCTGCAGCGTATTGTTGAGCAGGTGTCCCATGTGCAGGACGCCGGTGACGTTGGGCGGCGGGATCATCACCGCGAACGATTCACGGGAATGGTCGACTTTGCCTTTGAAACAACCGGCCGCGACCCAGCGGTCGTACCACTGCTGCTCGACGCCTTGCGGCTCATAAGATTTGGGGATTTCGGCCATCGGAAAGGGGAATGATTAGGGGTTAAGTTGGGGATTGAAAAGAACGGACTAGGCGGGCATTAAGATAAGCAAGCCAGGCCCCATGCAAT